>CBDUGR010000213.1:0-4910 GCA_965366515.1 uncultured Gammaproteobacteria bacterium
TTTGCATGGATTTGTGACCGCTTATAGCCGCCACTTCCTGATCTGAAAAGCCTCGCTCTACTAGCCTGGAAATAGCCTCATGTCGTAAATCATGGAAACGTAAGTTCTTTATATTTTTCCCTTTAAGTGCTTTGGACCAGACTCTGCTAATGCAATAGGGTCTACGCTTTCTATCTCTACCTGGCTCACCATAAAAGATCAACTCAGTGTCTGTAGGCCGAATGGGGTGTGAAATAGCTTGTTTCAATACATCGCAGGCGCGCCTAGGTAATGGTACCGTTCGAGCACTACCATTTTTTGTTTCACTCAGACGAACAATCCGCCGCCTCAAATCTACTTGATCTAATGTCACCGATAAAATTTCACCCTGTCGCATTGCTGTATACAGTGCAATTCGCACAACCCAACCCAGCATCGGGTTACTGTGCGAATCACAAGATTTCAGCATTCGACGAGTCTCACTCCAAGATAACCGGCGATTACGCCCAGCACCCGCTGCAGGTCTACGAATACTTGCTACAGGATTATACATAATTCCCATTCCCCACTCTTTCATAGCCACGGTATAAAGATGGCCAAGCAAGGCAAGCTCAAGTCGAACAGTCGATGTGCTCTTTCCTTCTCCAAGCCTCTGATCTCTATACCTAGCAACAATATTTGGAGCAATTGATGTAAGTGAATATTGACCAAGGCTCGCGGTCAAAGGATTAGCTCTGTTTTTTTCAGCCGTCTGTGTCGATGGCCTCTTGGTGGGTGTAACTTCTAGAAGGTATCTTTCCAATGCTGCTTGAAGCGTTATCGAATCCGATGATGGACGTTGAATATAAACACCACGTACCATTTCGTCTTCTGTTTGCCGTGCCCAGTCCTGAGCATCTTTCTTAGTTCGGAATGTTTTTGCTTTGGTAGGCCAACCCTTTAAACGAATCAGGGCTTTCCATTTGCTAGCGGGGGTTCTAACGATTGTGGACATAGGTACACAAGCTCCTTTTGCGTAAGTGTACCTTTATTGTACCTTTTTAAAAGAATAGAACCTAGCGATATCTGTAACTTATTGATTTTATTGGTGGGCCGTCAGGGGGTCGAACCCTGGACAAATGGATTAAGAGTCCACTGCTCTACCAACTGAGCTAACGACCCGAAAATAAAGATTATCAACGCGAAGCCTATTTCACCGACTGCCCATGATACAAGTTAATTTCGTTTTCTTACTATCTAGAAACAGTTTCTAACCTGAATTCGAGGTTAGATTTTCGCCAACCCTCTTAATAGATCGGCTTTTAAATCATCTATATCTTCAAGACCAATTGCGAGTCTGATCAGATTATCATGGATGCCACTGTTCAGTTTTTCTTCAGCGGTTAATTTCCCATGTGTGGTGGTTGCCGGATGGGTAATGGTTGTTTTTACATCACCCAAATTGGCTGTAATTGAAACCATCTGCGTGGCATCGATAAAACGCCAGGCCGCTTCTCTATCGCCCTCCACCTGAAATGACAGGACACCGCCGAATGCTCTTTGTTGAGTCGCTGCCAATGCATGTTGCGGGTGGCTGGCAAGGCCACTGTAGTGGACTTTCTCAATACCGCTTTGTTTTTCAAGCCACTGGGCAATCGTCAGCGCATTGGCACTGTGGGCATCCATGCGCAGTCGCAATGTCTCGAGGCCTTTGAGAAAAACCCACGCGTTAAACGGGCTCATTGTGGGCCCACCAGAGCGCAAAAATCCAAATACTTCTTCAGCAATTTCTTCGTTGCCGAGCATTGCACCACCGACACAGCGACCCTGCCCGTCCAGATATTTAGTCGCTGAATGCACGACTATATCGGCACCGAATTTCATCGGTTGCTGCAATGCGGGGGTGCAGAAACAATTATCGACCATCAGCAAGGCGTTGCTGCTATGCGCAAGATCTGCGAGCCACTGAATATCAGCCACTTCACACAGGGGATTTGATGGGGTTTCCAGCATTAACAATTTGGTATTTGCTGTCACTGCCTGCTGCCACTCCTCCCTTGAGGTGAGATTAACAAAGGTGGTACTGACACCAAATTTTGCCAGGAATTTGTTCAGCAAGGTAAAGGTGGTACCAAATACACTGCGCGAACAAACCACGTGATCGCCAGCCTTGAGCAGCGCCATGCATGTGCTCAATATTGCTGCCATGCCAGACGAGGTGGCAACACATCGTTCCGCTCCTTCAAGCGCGGCTAGCCGTTGCTCAAAATTTCTTACGGTTGGATTGGTAAAACGAGAATAGATATTGCCCGATAACTCACCAGAAAACCTCGCCGCCGCTTCGCTGGCGCTGTTAAAAACAAAGCTGGAGGTTGGGTAGATCGGTTCGCTATGCTCCTGCTCGCTGGTATGCGGGTGCCCACTACGTATAGCGAGCGTTTCGAAACTGTATTCAGGCTGCTCTGGCTTGCTGTCTTTGCTTGAATCGGACATATTGATGGCGCCTGAAGTTACTTATTGTTATGCAAATCGATGGCGATATTGTCATCATAGACCGTATCACCGCGATGCTGAACGATTTTTGCGGCGTCATTACGCTGCGCTTCGAGCCGATCAAGGTAATCCTGATCAATATCTCCCGTTACGTACTCACCATTGAACACTGAACAGTCGAATTTCTTAATATTGGCATTTCCTTCCAGCGCACAATCAAGCAAGTCCTCCAGGTTCTGATAAATGAGCCAGTCGGCGCCAATAATCTTGGCTACTTCCTCATCGGTGCGGTTATGCCCTATTAATTCCTCTGCAGTCGGCATATCAATGCCATAGACGTTAGGATAGCGCACCGCCGGCGAGGCCGAGGCAAAATAAACCCTGTTTGCACCAGCTTCTCTGGCCATATCGATAATCTGTTTACAGGTGGTACCGCGCACGATGGAATCATCTACCAGCAAAACATTCTTACCTTTAAACTCGAGGTCAATTGCATTGAGTTTCTGTTTGACGGATTTCTTACGTTGACTCTGGCCGGGCATAATGAAGGTCCGACCGATGTAGCGGTTTTTAATAAAGCCCTCGCGAAATTTCACCCCGAGCCGATAGGCCAGCTGCAATGCAGACGTGCGGCTGGTATCAGGAATTGGGATCACGACATCAATATCATTATCCGGGTACTCTCTGAGGATTTTTTCGGCCAGTTTCTCGCCCATGCGCAAGCGTGCTTTATATACCGAGATGTTATCAATAATAGAGTCTGGTCTAGCGAGATAAACATGCTCAAAAATGCAGGGGACGAGTTGAGGATTTTCCGCACATTGCTGACTGTGAAGATTACCATCGACATCAATATAGATAGCCTCGCCTGGCTCCAGGTCACGCACCAGCGTAAAGCCCAAGGCACTCAATGCGACACTTTCCGAGGCAATCATATATTCAGTGCCTTTTTCAGTGGTACGCTTACCGAAAACGATTGGGCGAATACCATTGGGATCACGAAAGCCGACAATACCGTAACCGGTAATCATACTGATCACAGCATAACCACCACGACAGCGCTTATGAACCTCTTTGATGGCAGTAAAAATATCTTCGGGTGCTGGTTGTAGCTTGCCCAGACGATGCAGCTCGTGGGCAAATACGTTGAGCAGCACTTCAGAATCTGAATTAGTATTAATATGGCGCAGATCCGAGGTAAAAAGTTCCTGTTTGATACTCTCTACATTGGTTAAATTACCATTGTGGGCCAAGGTGATGCCATAGGGCGAATTGACATAAAAAGGCTGTGACTCACTGGAGCTGGCACCACCAGCAGTTGGGTATCGTACATGACCAATCCCCATGTTCCCCACCAATCGCTCCATGTGGCGCTGACGAAATACGTCTCTAACCAGACCATTGTCTTTGCGCAGTGCAAAGCGCCCCTCATGACAGGTTACCATACCCGCGGCATCCTGGCCTCGGTGCTGAAGAACGGTCAACGCATCATAAAGTGCCTGATTGACGTTCGATTTGGCCACTATCCCAACTATGCCGCACATCTTGTAAAAACTCTCCCCTGGTAAAGCTGTATTATAAGAGCTATCCGTTAAAATTTAACAAATAATTTGAAAGTTGTTTAAATAGATCGAAGGACCACTCTTCCATCACCAAAAACTGGGGTATAAAGTAGGATTCCTGCCACCATTGATCTGCACTAAAAGGTGTGTGTTTTCCCAGTGCCACCGCGATGACCACCACCAGACAACCTCTGGCGACGCCAAACACCATCCCCAGCAGCCTGTCGGTACCCGTTAACCCTGTTGCTTTCACCAATATATTAATCAGGTGGCTCACCAAGGCACCGACAATCAGAGTTAAGGCAAACAATATGGCAAAAGCTGCTGCAAGTCTCACCGAGTGCGTATCAATATAGTTGATGAGTAAATCGGCCATTTTAAAGCTAAAGACGCGTGCAATAACAAAAGCTGCCACCCATACCAACAAGGACAGGGCCTCTTTAATAAACCCGCGTTTAACACTGATAAGCGTGGAAACACCCACTACCGCTATAATGAACCAATCTGCCCAGTTCATAGTTCAATCGTCTTCATCTTAAAAATTGCACTCTACTAGTTAGTAAATTCAGGAAAGAAAACGACCGCAAAATCACTCGTCTTGCATAAACCTGACGACGATGCCTTCGAGTTTAAATTGCTTTTGTAAATCCTGCTTATACTTATCTAAAATTTTTCGATCTAACTCAGGACCAACAAATACCCTGGCTAATGGCGGCTGCTCATGTGGCCGAAACTTCACATAGGCCTTGTAGCCAGACTCTCGTAATCTGTTGCGGAGCAAATCTGCGTTGGCTCGCTCCTGAAAACTTGCCAGTTGCAATGTCCAGCTATTTGGTAGTATTTCCGGGGGTTGCTCAGCGACAGCCGGGGTTTCCTCTTTAGCATCCGTTAATTCCT
>CBDUGR010000214.1:0-4899 GCA_965366515.1 uncultured Gammaproteobacteria bacterium
GTCTTTGAGTTTCTCAGCGAGGGGTGTATAAAGTTCACCACCATCGATGACCCCCAGGATTGGTTTACTTTGTGAATCAACTAATTGAGGTAGTTGATTGGCAATACTTAAAGGGTTATGGATATCAAAGTCGGGTTTTGAGCTGGTTTCCAGGGTTCGCATCATAGGCGACATGGGGTCCAGCCCGACGACAACGGCGTCAACGCCGGAATCCTCACAGAACGCTTCGCAGCATTGAATATGTGCTTCATCATCCGCGCCGGGGTTGATATCAAAAGGGTTTCGAACCTCCATCAGAGCGTCTAGCTTTTTTGAGGCTAAAATCGTTTGTAAGCGAGCTTTGGTTGCCGGTTGTGGAATAGCCATCCGCATTGAAAAGTCATCACCTTGAATACTATCGGCCATCGCTACGGTTTCAAATCCGGCACCGCTAATTGCGCCGAGTCGATTACCACTAATTGCCTTGGTATGCATTAAACCGGAGATATAAAAGATGTCGTTAAATTCGCTGAGATTTTTTGCGACTATCGCCCCGGCTTGACGGACAATTGCCTCACAGATGCTGTAATCACCAGCGATCGAAGCGGTGTGGCCCATGGTTGCATCCTGTCCCGCGCTAGACTGACCGGCTTTATAAAAAACAACCTGCTTGCCGTTACAAATCGCCCGGCGAACCGCCTTGGCAAAAGCCAATCCATCCATATCATTGAAGCCTTCGACGTAAACACCAATCACATCCACATCCGGATTATCAGCAAAATAAGCGAGCATGTCGCCATGAGTGATATCGTTTTGGTTCCCCAGTGCGCTCATATAGGCAGGATCGAACCAAGGGTTTTGGCTCATGCGAGTTACCATAAAGGCGCCACTTTGACTAATGAGAGCAGAGTTACGCTTGTTCTTTTTGGAAACCAAAGGCAGTTTTTCCTTGGGAATAAACCAGGAGTTGTACTCTCCCGGATGCGAAACAACGCCGAGGCAGTTGCCACCCAGGAATATTGGCCCGCCACCTGTTTTGGCGTGAGAGGCGTTAATTCTCTCTTTCATTGCAGCCGTTTGTTCCCGGCTGGCTTCGGTTTCGCCAAGTCCTCCTGGAATCAGCATTACTGATTCGGCAGAATCTGTTTTAATCAGGTCATCGACCAGCTCAAATACCGCTTCTGCAGCGACGGCGACAATTAGCAGATCCAGCTTGTATTCCAGTTTAGCGAGACTCTCCGCACACTTAATACCATCTATCTCTGCTGTACCCGGACGAATGATGGTGATTTTTGATTTGTCATAACCACTGGTCACCAGATTGTTTAAAATGATGCGACCAAAGTTCATTTTCTCGGCGGATACACCAATGATGCCAATAGCAGAGGGATGAAACAGATTGTCGAGTTTTTTAATAGGTCTTGGAAGTGGTAACGCCTTTGGGAGATCAAAGCGACACATACCGTCAAGTGGCGTCATGCCGTTATCTGAAATGGCAAAGGGGTTTATTTCCAGTTCCTCAATCGTATAGGGCGTGCTCGAATTAGTTACGGAATAATAGTTGCCGAGCTCGATAAACATGCTAAAACACCGTACCAGCTGCTCATCTGCGATTGTGCGTTTCCGGCCTCGGGTGTGGCCGGCGAGAACCTTGTAAGCCAAAGTTGACTGAAACTGCTTAAAGAAAGCTTTACCATCTGTTATCTCGGTGGATGCAGAAACTACTGCCAAGCCTTTTCGGAACCCGTTCGCAAAGAGCTCGGTATCTGTGCCGCCCAACCCTGCACTGATGGTCATCCCAAACTCGCGGGTGTTGCGTAACCCGATTAAAACTTCGCTACCGAAGGCTTTCGATTCGGTGGGGATAAACTGCACAACAAGCACACCCAGAATATCACGTTCTATTGCCCTAAGAAGTTGCTCTCCCTCCAGTTCTTGATAAGCATCGGGTCGTTCATGATCACTATGTTCTTCAAGGTAGCGCTGGAATAAAGCCGGTACAGAATTCAGCATTTCCGAAGTAGTAGACCTTATGGCATCGGAATTATTGGCGATTATTTTAACGCCACCAGCTTCTGTTTTGTGAATAATGGATGGAGAGACAATTTTTAAAACCACCTTGTCTCCGGTGAATTGCTTCAGTGCCTGGTTAGATAAGCTTTCGGAAACCGAAATAAAATACGTCTTTGGCGCAGTTATAACTCCGGTGGCATCAAGTAGCCTATAGACTTCGTGCTCAAATAGCGCTCGACGATTTGAAGTAACACTTTGATCAAACATTCCTGTAATAGTTGAAAAATCGATCATTGAAAAATACTCGGACATTGATATGTTCATGAAATAGCGCCGCGATAGAGAATTCGGTTTTTAGCTTTTGAGGAAATTGCTGATTTGAGATATCTCCTGATCGGAATCCAGCAGCGTTACGTGTCCACCCTGACGGGGGAATACAGTGCATTTGGGACCGCGCTCTTGCATCTGCTCAGTTTGCTCTTGGGATACTATCGATTCCCGACCCCTGATTAACAAAGTCTTAGCAGTGACTCGGTCGTAGTAGTTCCACAAATCAAAATCTTCCGGGTGGTCACCAAATTGGTTGGCAATGGCGGGATCATAATGAAAGGAAAAAGAACCATTTTCATTGCGACGGGCCCAGCGTTGTGCCAATTGACGCCACTGTTGTTCATTGAGTGTCAGCCCCATGCTCGATAGGAAATTGCAAACATGGTTTTCAAAGGCGATGAAATTGTCGAATCTCGCCGTGTTGCTGAGTTTTTTCTTTACCGCATGGCGAAACTTGTCCGGTAATGACGGGCCGACATCGTTAAGCACTAAATGGGTAACAGGACAATCTCGCATTTCAGAGGCTAAAATCATGCCCAAGCTGCCGCCTTTAGATGACCCTACCCAACGCACACTGGAAGCTTCTAATTGATGCATTAGGTCGCGAGCGATATCTGCGGCAAAACTCAGGCATGGGTCATGAAAGCTATCCTGAATCCAGTCCGATAATCCGCAACCGATAGCGTCGGGGCATATTACATGATAATTCTGCGCCAGATGTACTGCTAACTCCTCATGGTCATGGCAGGTTCCGGTTACGCCGTGCCAGATAATAACTTTTTCCTTATGTGATTCACCCCATTCAATAAAGTGAATATTACGGTTCTGGCAGGTTAAAAACCGGGACCGGGATGGATTCATAATAGCTCCTGATGCATATTGGAAAAATTTAATTGGACTAGAACGAATGTTCTACTTAATTTTTAGAATGCTACCACTGAAATTATTAATTCTCAACAAAACTGCTAAATTATATTTTTAAATTGTTGGTATATAAGGATAAAAAGCATTAGATCGATCGTTCTATATTTTAGTTGACAAGTTTTTTTTGGTGGTGTTTAATGCTAGAACGATCGATCTATAGCATAACGAACGTTCGAAACTTTTACCCTGCAGCGTTGATAGGGCGTAGAATTAGCGGCTCTAATCAAAGCAAGCAGAGTATGGGAAGAATATGGCTGAGAATAGCAATCGAAGAGATGAGGTACTGGAAACCGCTATCGACCTTTTTTCGCAAAGGGGTTATGCGGGCACTTCGATCAGAGATATCGCAAAAGCGATTAATCGCAGTGTATCCAATGTTTATCACTATTTTGAAAACAAGGAAGACCTGTGGTTGGCAATTTTAGAGTATTCCGTGAAGGGTCTACCGGATAAATTGAGGGAGATTGCCCACGGAGAAGGAGAGCCTTTGGAGCGATTTAAGCGATTGTTGCGAGCTCACCTGGAGTCATCGGTAATACATCGGCGTGAATCAAAAATTTTCTTTATTGACGAAGAAAGATTGTCGCCAAAGGGGAAAGAGATAAATCGGCGTGTCCAGAAGGAAATACTGGATATTTATGTGGAGCAGCTGCGGATAATGCAATCGCACGGGTTGGTTCACACAAAGCACATCAAAGTGCTGGCCTTTAATATGCTTGGCACCATTAACTGGTATCTGCGTTGGTACCATGCTCGCGGCGGTTTGAGTGAAGAGGAGGTTCATGAGGAAATTATTCAATTTATACTTTTTGGTATGTGCGGGTCTGATAGCGGCAATGACAGCTGATTTCGACTTGAGGTTTGGGCGTAAAGTTGTTTTGATGAGGGAGTTTTGATGGGTTACACGATAGATATTGATACTGGCGGAACTTTTACTGACGGGTTTGTAGTTTGTGGTTCAGAGGTCAGGACGGTTAAGGTCGCCACCACGCCGCATGATCTGACCCTCTGTTTTCTGGAGTGCATCGCCGCAGGCGCCAAAGCCTTTGGTGTCAGTGCTGAGGATTTTCTTTTCGATACCGAAATTATCCGCTTTTCCAACACTATTGGCACTAATACGATTATTGAGCGCAATGGCGCCAAAATTGGTTTGCTGCTTTCTGAGGGAATGGAAGGTTTGGCTCCTACTGCCAATGAGGGTAAAGCATCGTTGGTAGAACCCGATATGGTGATGGCCCTTGCGGAACAGGTGGATGAGGACGGCACCGTAATTACTGAGCCAAGCGGGAAGCAGGTGCTACAGGCAGCGCAAACGCTAATAGATCGTGGTGCCAGAGGCTTGGTGGTTTGCTTTGCCAACTCGGAACACAATCCGGCAAGTGAACGTCGGGTGCGACAAATTATCAAGCGTGAATATCCACGTGATTATCTTGGTTCGGTCTCGGTCTTTTTATCTTCCGATATTTCACCCCGTTCAGGGCTGGCGGAGCGTCTTAACAGCGCCGTACTGAATGCCTATATTCATCCCAAGCTGGCGCGTTTGCTCTACAAGGCGGGCGAAGACTTGCGTCAGCGCCACTACCGTAACACCCTGTTTATAGGTCATAACAATGCTTCGGTGGCGCGAGTCGCAAAAACCCGGGCTATCAATAC
>CBDUGR010000215.1:0-4890 GCA_965366515.1 uncultured Gammaproteobacteria bacterium
TTTACGGAAATACAAATAATGTCATCGACGCCGTTATCGTGGAAGGTTTTCGCCAGTTCGTTGTATCGAGGTAAATGAGTTGCTGAGCAGGTGGGCGTAAATGCGCCTGGCAGGGAAAACACCACTACAGTTTTACCCTTGAACAGCTGGTCGCTGGTTATATCCAGCCAATCATCCGCTGTGCGTGTCCTAAAGGTAACTTCGGGTACATTTTGGCCTTCTTTTGTCGCCAACATCATATATCTCCTTAATCTTTTGAGTTTGAGCGTTTACTATGACAGAGATTTTTGGATTGTTAAAATTAAACATTTAAATGAAAGTCATTGTTAAAACATATAGATTGTTGCGCTGCCTATGATCATATTTAGGGGCGGCTCTTGCTCAGCCAGCGCCACACCAGGCCATCGGGGCCCTCTTTGCCAGTTTTAATGTATCGGAGCGTATTGTGGTTTGAAACAGTCCACGTCATAAAAGTCTTGGCTTGTGGCTGCCCACAAAACAGAATTTCATCGTCCTTTTCCAGGTCGACGGAGGGATCAGGTAGAATGATTGACCGGTTTTTTCGTTTGATGAGTAAAGGAATGGCGGGAAGTGATTGTTCGCGTTCGCGTGGGTCGCGGCATAGATAAGCAACTTTCATAGATTGATTTTGGCTAATTAGTTCGAAGGGAGCGGGGCTCTCCTCCTCTGTAATCGGAAAGGTCCACGCGCTCATTTGCTGGCCATCGAGAGTACTGGCGATACGCAAAAACAGGGATCTGGCCCACTCTTCGTCGTAGCTACGTGCAAGCTTAAAAAATTCCATTAGCAGCGGTGTTAAGATTAGCATGAAGATTTCGTTGGCAATAATATGGCCGGGCTCCATAATCATGTTAACGTCAGCTGCTCTGAAAATAGGCTTGTTAGCGCCGCTATTCTGCCGGGCAATGGTAATGAGATCCGGTTTGATATTGCGCGCAGTGATAATAATGGAGAGATTGTCGGCATCGTCCTGGGTGCCTGCGATAATTCCAACTGCGGACTCGATGCCTGCCTCGCGAAGCGTATCAGCTTCTGTTCCAATCCCCAAAATCGTTCCTTCCGGAGCATTTCTCTGATCCGGATTAACATCAATAAAAGTCATATCGATTTTGTGTTCACGAAACATCTCTTCGAGCGCACGCCCAAATCTTCCATAACCGCAGATAACCCAGCTACCTGATGTATCTTGATTGGGTACTGTAAGTACCTTGTGGTGCGGGTTTACAATAAGATCGTGAATCAGATGTTTATAGGGGTCTTTCAGTGTGAGGATTAAATGGTCGGCAAAGGTGCTAAATGGATCAATGATATAGTCCGTGCCAAATGAATCCAGGTTGGCCGTCGTTTCCTTCGATTGGGTGCGACTGATTACCATGCGTTGTGGGCGGATCAGCTTGCTGTCAATGGCAATCTGCAGGTTGGCATGGTCATCGTTGGTTAATGCTAATACGCCTACGCACAAAGCGTTCTGGATGCCAGCGAGATTCAATATGTCAGGGTCGGAAGCATCGGCGCACAGCGACGGAACGGACAGCGCCACCTCATCGGCGGCCAGTTCGTCGATCAGACGTTGATCATGGTCTATAACAACAGCTTTAATCCCTGTTGAATCTAACTGGTGTACCAGGCGGTTTCCTGTTACGCCATAGCCGCATACCAGGAAAAATGGCTCGTGAATGTGATTTACCCGTCGCGCAAAGGAGGTTCTTTTTATCAGACGGTGATAGCTGGAGTCCTGGAACAGCGAAAAAATAGTACCTATCCCATAAAGCCAGGAAATGACGGTCGCATAAATGGTGACCATGGTCCAGGCTCTCTGGCCGGGAGTAAAGGGGTAGGGTATTTCACCGAAGCCAATAGTAGAACCCATGAAGCTGACAAAATAGAAGGCATGAAAGAAATCCATGCGCCAGGCGTTACCCTGGTCATCCTGTCCGGGAATGAGTACAAACCCTAAAATCGAGATTGAATATACAACAATCAGGGTGATTATGGGCGCACGCAGGCGCCTCAATAGCAGATAGAATACGTGTTGCATCAGACCCGTCTCTCGGTCGTTGTCTGTTTGCTAATGACGCACCATGATGGTTTCGAGTATTAGCAAAATGACGGAAGTGATGTTTGCTAACAGAGCCCCTGCGGAGAGGGATACGATACTGGCCATGACGGCGGAGCTGAGTCCTATGTCGCTGAAATTATTGGCGAAGGCCCAGATGATAGCGGCTATTACAAGCTGTAAATCTGCCACAAAACTGGTGGCAAGTAACACCGCACCCACGTGAGTACGGTCACCGAACTTCATAATGGTGGCAATTAAGCTCACCACGATGGCGGCATACAATTCATAAACATTGTGGTGATCGGGGTTGTCTATATCGCCGAGAAAAAAACCAAAGTTAAGGGTAAGTGCCAATACAATAAAAAAAGCAAAAACCACCTTTTCGCTATTCATGTTATTTTTCCGTCTGGTTTTTAGGGTAGCGTCTCTATTATGGTTAAAAACCAGCACTATTCAATGCTTGTCCGAGCGATACACCATATTTGTATGTCATTAGCGCCCTCATTCAGAAGCGTTTTGCTTAGTTCCATTGCGGTTGTGCCGGTCGTCATAACATCGTCGACAATGGCAACGGACTTGATATTAGGGTGGATTTTAGCGCTAAACGCACCTCGTAAATTTCGACGCCGGGTTTTCGCATCAAGGTCAGATTGAGGGGGACTGTTTTTAGTGCGTTGACAAGAATCATGGAGCAGGGGAATGTTTAATCGTTGCGCACAGTAACGAGCGATCTCGTGGGATTGATTGTAACCCCTCTTTTTAAGACGCTTTGGATGCAGTGGTACAGGGATAATGACCTGCGGTGTGCGGAAAAATAACCTCTGATTCTGGAGGTGTTCGGCCAGCAGGTATCCCAATATACGGCCGTAAAACAGTTGTTGATGGTATTTAAGCAGACTGACCAGTTTATCGACGGGATGCCGGTAGTGGAACAGGCAGTAACTTTGGTAGGGTGGTGGTTTTATTAAACAGGTACCGCATACCTCCTGGCTGTCTCCTGGCAGCGGGTTAGCGCAGAAGCGGCAACTATTGATTAACCAGGGAAGCTGCCGGTAGCATCCATTGCAAAAGCTCATTTGTGGATACAATGTTTTTCCGCCGCATAGAGGGCAGTTTTGCGTAAATTGGCGAAATATTGAGCAGTAGTTAACCATATCCATCCTTGGTGGTTGACAGAAATACCTGTACTGCTACTATTGTGCACTTTTATGCCGATCAAGAGCAACATCGAGGAATAATAATGAATGCCAAGCAGCTCGCCACACTGCGCCATGACTGGACTAAAGAGGAAATTAAGACCTTCTTTGATATGCCCTTTAATGACCTGGTGTTTCTGGCGCAATCGATTCACAGGAAGAATTTTGATCCAAACCAGGTACAGGTTAGTACTCTGCTTTCCATCAAAACCGGAGCATGCCCGGAGGACTGCAAGTACTGTCCACAAAGTGGTCATTACAATACCGGTCTTGATAAGGAGAAGTTGCTTGAAGTTCAAAAAGTCGTAGCCGAGGCGAAACAGGCCAAAGAAAAAGGCGCGTCACGTTTTTGTATGGGTGCTGCCTGGCGATCTCCTTCCGATAAAGACATGTGCTATGTATTGGAGATGATTCAGCAGGTCAAGGCATTAGGTATGGAGACTTGTATGACGCTGGGTATGCTTAGTGGTGCCCAGGCACAGCAATTATCGGATGTGGGTTTGGACTACTACAACCATAATCTCGATACTTCACCTGAGTTCTATGGTGATATTGTCACGACGCGAACTTACCAGGATCGTTTGGATACGTTGGAAAATGTACGCCAGGCGGGCATGAAAGTATGCTGCGGTGGTATCGTCGGAATGGGCGAGGCGTTAAAAGACCGCATTGGTCTGCTACAGCAGTTGGCCAACCTCGAGCAACATCCCGAAAGTGTGCCTATCAATATGCTGGTAAAAGTGGAGGGTACGCCACTGGATACTGAGGCAGACCTTGAGCCTTTTGACTTTGTTCGTACCATAGCCGTTGCGCGTATTTTGATGCCAGAGTCTCATGTTCGCCTATCTGCTGGAAGAGAGCAGATGAACGAGCAGATGCAGTCGCTTTGCTTTTTAGCGGGTGCAAACTCTATTTTCTATGGTGAGAAGCTTTTAACCACAGGCAACCCTGAGGCAGATAGGGATCGCATGCTGTTCCGTAAGCTGGGTATCAATCCGGAACAGCATGAGCAGTCCTGCGTGGAGCAAACCCGGGAGGCGGATTTACTCGCCTCTTTACGTAACTCAAAGCAAACCCCTTTGTTCTACGATGCCGCTGGTTGAGTGTCTGCTAAATGACAGATTTTGAATCGTTAAGCGATGATTTAGTCGCTCGGCGAAAACAGCATCTTTACCGTTCACGACTGGTGGTTGAGGGACCTCAAGGGTCGGAAATCCAGCTGTCAGGGAAACCGTATCTCAATTTTTGCAGTAATGATTATCTGGGGCTAGCCAACCATCCTGATGTGATTTGTGCTTTTCAACAGGCAGCGCAGGAGTTTGGCGTGGGAAGCGGGGCCTCTCATTTGGTGAACGGCCACAGTTACTATCACCACGAACTTGAGGAAGCACTGGCTAACTTTACTGGCCGGCCAAGGGCACTGCTTTTTTCAACGGGATACATGGCAAATTTAGGTGCCGTCAGCGCTTTGCTGGGCAAAGGTGATGCGGTATTTGAGGATCGCTTGAATCATGCGTCTCTGCTTGATGCCGGTATTCTAAGCGGTGCCCGCTTTCAGCGTTATCACCATGCAGATGTCGAAGATTTAGAGCAACGTTTGGAGCGGGTAGAGAA
>CBDUGR010000216.1:0-4877 GCA_965366515.1 uncultured Gammaproteobacteria bacterium
TGGTGCTGAAGGGGCTGCGGCTTATTTGACGGTACACGGGTGTGACGCGGGTAATAAGCTGATATTCGATCCTCTGTGTGATTATGAGGAGTTGCTGACTTTGTTGAAGATGGCAGGAGTTGTTCGTATACACTTCCACCATACGATCGGTGTACACCCACGTTTTTGGAATTTGCCAGAGGATCTGAGTGTACCCTTCGACTATACGGTCCATGATTATTATCTCGCATGCCCTCAGATAACCATGACAAATGAGCAGGGCAGTTATTGCGGAGAACCTGACGATGCGGGTTGCAATCAATGCCTGTCCACAAGGCCAGCACCGGGAAATGGAGGGATCGACCACTGGCGAGAGGAGAATGGCCGATTTCTTTATGCAGCTGAGCGTGTGTTTGTGCCAAGTCAGGATGCTGCGCGCAGAGTTCAAAGGTATTTTCCGGAAGTTAACACGGTTTGCATACCTCATGATCAGGGTAAACTTGAGCGGTCTGGAGTACATGCGAGGCCGTTGTCCGGTAATGAGGCTCTGCGCATTGTCGTATTGGGTGCGCTCAGCCCCTTTAAAGGGGCTGATTTGTTGGAAGGCTGCGCATTACTGGCACGCAAGCGAAGATCATTATTTGAGTTCCATTTAATTGGTTATGCCTACCGGAAGCTAGCCAGCTATCCTATGAGTAATCTGCATGTGCATGGGCAATACCAAGAATCAGAGCTGGAAATGTTGATCAATGAAGTGGATCCGCATCTGGTTTGGTTCCCAGGAGACTGTCCGGAAACCTATAGTTACACCTTGTCGACCTGTTTGGATTTGGGGTTACCGGTTGTCGCACCTAAGTTGGGTGCTTTTCCGGAGCGACTGACAAACCGGAGTTGGACTTGGCTGACGGAGACAGGCATGCAACCGGAAGGGATGACAGATTTGTTCGCTGAGATAAGAGGTTATTTCAATAGGTCTGAAAGCCCACAGCCGATATTTTCTAATTCAGGGAACGACCAGAGGAATTATGACTCAGACTATTTTAAGATGAGTGTGGCCGGAGTGAAACAAATCAATTGGCTTGAATTTCACCAGCATCTGCAGGCTTTATCCGTGTTACGCTTGGGAATCACGCAAAGGGGAAGTGCCGGTCTTAAAAACAGGATATATACGCGTTTGCAGCTGATCAAATCGCGTCCTATACTGGCGAAGTTTTTGAGATTCGCCCCAATCAAATGGACAACGCGCGTCAAACAATGGTTGTTGGGCGGTTAACGCATAATGACTAAGTGGATATTAGGAAACTAAAGTGTCTCAAACAATAGGATCGTTGTTGGTAGAGCGAGGAAAAATATCAGACCTGGATTTGCAGCGAGCGGTTCAGGTGCATTCTGCGTCCGGGGGAAGACTTGAGCAGATTTTGGTACAGCTGGGTATGGTTTCCGAACGCGATATTACGGATTTGCAGGTTGAAATCCACGGCTATTTGCTAATTGGAAAAGATGACTTTCCGCAACAGCCGGTACTTGAAGATGTGTTACCCGCAGTCTTTTTGAAGGAACACAAGTTGATTCCCATTCAGGATGACGGCGCTATTCTGAAGGTGGCTATGCTGTCTCCAGATGATGATTATGCGATCAAAGCGATCAACTTTGCCACCAATCGAGAGGTGGTGCCTTTGCTGGCTATGCAGTCTGACCTGGAAGCCGCGAATGAGCGACTATACGGTGCTGGCCGTTCGGCGATGGAGGAGATCGTCGAGGGGGGCGCAACAGATGTTTATGCTGATGATATTGATGATGTTGAGCGGCTTAAGGATATGGCCAGTGACGCACCGGTTATCCGGCTGGTAAACCTGATATTCAGCAGGGCTCTGGAGTCTCGGGCATCAGATATACATATTGAGCCTTTTGAGAGCAATCTGAAGGTTCGTTATCGAATTGATGGTGTATTACAGGAGGTGGAGTCACCACCGAGCCAGTTGGCCGCCGCAGTCATTTCACGGCTGAAGATATTGTCTCGGCTTAATATTGCGGAGCGGCGCGTTCCACAAGATGGTCGTATTAAGCTGAAAATATCCGGGAAAACTGTGGATTTACGTGTTTCAACCGTTCCAACGCTATACGGCGAAAGTGTGGTTATGCGTATCCTTGATAAGGAAAGTATAGATCTGGATCTGGATAAGATTGGTCTGTCGGAAGATGTAATTAAAAAATTTAAAGCCGTATTAAACAGACCCAATGGTATTTTCCTGGTGACTGGGCCTACAGGTAGCGGTAAAACTACTACGCTTTATTCTGCTCTTATGCGGATGAATACCAAGGATCGGAAAATTTTAACAGTAGAAGATCCTGTTGAGTATCAGATATCCGGAGTTAACCAAATTCAGGCGGCACCCAAGGTCGGGCTGGATTTTGCGAGCGCCCTGCGAGCTATTGTCAGGCAGGATCCGGATATTATTATGATTGGTGAAATGCGTGACCGGGAAACAGCCAGTATCGCAATCCAGTCAGCCTTAACGGGTCATATCGTATTTTCAACCTTGCACACCAACGATGCCGCAAGTGGCGTCACAAGATTGCTGGATATGGGGTTGGAAGACTACCTGTTAACTTCTACGGTTAATGCTATCTTGGCGCAGCGTCTGGTAAGGGTACTTTGCCCTCAGTGTAAAAGGGAAGATCGTTTGGCAAGTGATGAAATTGAACATCTTCAAATTTCTCATCTGGTTGAACAAGTGGGGGATAGCACAGTCTGGCATCATCAGGGATGCGAGCAATGCAGCCATACGGGGTACACCGGAAGGATGGGAATACATGAATTGCTGCTTGTTGACGACCAGATTCGGCATTTGATCCTGGAACATGCCAGTTCAGAAAAAATACAAGAGGCGGCCTGCCAACAGGGTATGGTCTCTCTGTATGAGGATGCCATGCTAAAAGCACTGCAGGGATTAACCTCCATCGAAGAGGTTCTTCGAGTGACTAGCCAGCAGTCCAGGTAGCTTGAAATAATGGCTCATTTCAAATTCAAAGCGGTATCAGCTGATGGTAAAGTCACCCATGGTGTGTTGCAGAAAGACACTGTAGGGGAGTTGGCGCTTGCGCTCGCCAAAGAGGGATTGACACCGCTTAATATTGACCAGATTGATGAGAAAGATGCAGCGAATGCATCAAGCGGTGGGTTGATTAGTGGTTTCTCATCGGTAAGCAGCAAAACAAAAGATAAAATCACGGACTTTACTCGTGAATTAGCGATTATGCTGTCCTCTTCGGTTCCATTGGACAGAAGCCTGTCTGTATTGGGGAATATGGAGGCCACGGATGCGCGTATTTCAGGAATTATAAAGAATATTTCAGAGGATGTGCGTAAAGGGAATTCTCTGGCCGATGCCTTTGAAAAGCACAAAGAGTTCTCGGGTTTCTACATTAGTATGGTACGTGCAGGTGAGGCCAGCGGTGCGCTGGATATTACACTAACCAGGCTGGCAGAGTATTTGGAGCGCTCCAAGGCACTCAGACAGACAGTGATCTCAGCCTTGATGTACCCGGCGATTCTCCTGTTTGTAGCGGTGCTCTCTTTAGTATTGCTGCTCGGTTTTGTAGTACCTAAATTTGCCGATCTTTTTGATGATATGGGGGGCACTTTACCCTTGCCTACGCAAATTGTTATGACTGCCGGCAACTGGGTAGGCAGCTATTGGTGGCTGTTGCTAGCAGGGCTCGCAGGATTGGTATGGCTGGCGCAAACGCTGTGGAAAAAGCCTGGTTTTAAGGCCTGGTTAGACCGAAAACTGTTAAGTCTGGCCATTGTTGGCGATATGATTGCGAAAATTGAAACCGCGCGGTTAACTCGAACTTTTAGCACACTATTGCAGGGTGGTGTGGCGATCGTCAATGCATTGTCGATTGCACATGCGACGGTCGCAAATACAACCTTGCGTAGTGACCTGTCATCAGGGATTGCTTCGTTAAAGGAGGGGGGTGCTTTGAGTACCACTTTGCTGGAAAAAGGTAACTTTCCTGCTTTGGCAATGCATATGATTCAGGTTGGGGAAGAAACAGGACAGCTTGAAGAGATGCTGGTGAAGGTCGCGGATATTTATGAGGAAGAGGTCAACAGCGCGGTGAAAAGATTTCTGGCGCTCTTGGAACCGGTGTTGATTTTGGGGTTGGGTGCCTTGATTGCTGGAATTATTCTTTCGATTTTGGTCGGGATTATGGAAGTAAATGAACTTGTTTTTTAATAGGATTTAAAAGGTATGCATAGATTAAAAAAATCGAGAAGTCTTTTAGGTTTTACGCTGATTGAATTGCTGGTGGCGTTGGTTATTCTGGGTTTTCTTGCCAGTGTCGTCGGTCCTAAGGTAATGAAGTTTGTGGCGGGGGCAAAGAGTGATACTGCTCGACTACAGGTTGAAGATCTCGCTGCCGCTCTGGATATGTATAGTCTCGAGGTGGGAGGCTACCCCTCTCAGGATCAGGGCCTGGAAAGTTTGATTGAAAAGCCGGCCGGTGTTGTTGGTTGGAATGGCCCTTACCTGCGAAAAAAAGTGATTCCCAAAGATCCCTGGGGTAGAGAATATCACTATGTCTATCCCGGCGAAAATGGTGCTTTTGATCTCTATTCTCTGGGTGCCGACAACCGCCCTGGTGGTGATAAGGATAATGCCGATATTGAGAGTTGGAAGTAGTATAGATCACCCTGCCAAGGTAGTGAGGCAACATTGAAGGCGCGAGGCTTTACGCTGATTGAGCTGCTAGTCGTCGTTTTGATCATTTCGCTGATCTACGCGGTGGTGCCGCCGGTTTTTAATAGGGGTGAAAGTGCGCGTTTGCAGCAGTCAGCCCGGGAATTAATGACGGGTTTGTGCTGGGCCAGAGCGCAGGCGGTAGGGTCA
>CBDUGR010000217.1:0-4875 GCA_965366515.1 uncultured Gammaproteobacteria bacterium
TTGCTGCGTCATCGTGGCCAAAATATTGATGTTGAGCCGGGTGCTCCTGTTATTCCTGCAACGATCGATAGATAACCAATGAATTCAGCAGGGGGTAATGCCGATGGGCAGGACGTACCCTATTGGCGCTTATCGCATTTTTACTTTTTTTATTTTGCGGCCCTGGGCGCGATGCTGCCCTATTGGAGCCTGTATCTAAAAGGCCTGGGTTTTGACGCGACCGATATCGGCTGGCTTACGGCTGTACTAACCTGCACGCGGATAGTAGCACCTAACCTATGGGGCTGGTTGGCGGATAAGACCCATAAAAGAATTTTTGTGATCAGACTTGGTGCGGCGCTAGGTTTTGCTTTTTTTTGTGGTATCTTTTTTGCCCAGGGCTTTTTTTGGGTGGCCGTCGTTATATTCTTTTATAGCTTCTTCTGGAACGCCATATTGGCGCAGTTTGAAGTCATTACCCTTGGCTATATTGTGGACAAAAGGAGCACCTACAGTCATATCCGACTATGGGGGTCTGTTGGTTTCATTTTCGCTGTGGCCCTGTTGGGACTATTTTTTGACTATCTTTCAATAGACTATCTGCCGCACATCATAGCGCTGTTTATGCTGCTGATCTGGTTGTCGACACTGTGGGTTCGTGAAAGGCCGGTTAATATCGATCATGAGCAAACCCGGGGTTTGTCAGCCATTTTAAAACAACCTGCTGTGATTGCGTTTTTCATCGTTTCTTTCTTGCTTCAATTGGCGCATGGTCCCTATTATGTTTTCTTCAGTTTGCATTTGGAAAGTCTTGGCTATAGCCGCTTACTGATCGGGCAGCTCTGGGCGTTGGGCGTGATGGCGGAGATCGTTGTCTTCGTCTATATGCACAGAATTATGCGGCGCTTTAATTTGCGTCATATTATTCTCATTAGTTTGTTGTTGTCGGCGCTTAGGTGGTTGCTTATCGCCTTCGGGTCAGAATCCTTACCTTTATTACTCATTGCCCAATGTCTGCACGCTTTTAGTTTTGGCACTCTGCATGCTTCGGCAATTGAAGTGGTTCATCGATTTTTTGGTGGAGGGCATGACGGACAGGGGCAGGCGATCTATAGTTCGTCGAGCTTTGGAGCAGGTGCCGCTGTGGGTGCCGTCATGAGTGGTTATATGTGGTCCGGGCTCGGGGCTAGCCTGACCTATACTCTATCATCCCTGGTGTGCATCCTGGCGTTTGTGATCGCATTTGTCTGGTTCCGAACTTACCAGTTCAAGGAAAGCGCGAGCGGAATTTGATAAGGTGCGGTCCTGGTGATAAACAGCTCCAAGGCTTCGGGTTATTTGAATCGAACCCACCTTGAGCTTCTTGAGTGGTGACTCTATTAAAGTATCAGGAAGTACGCTCCACCCTAACCCGATAGAAGTCATCATTTTAATGGTTTCCAGATAATTAGTGTTCATACTGACCTTTAATGGCAGGCCATTTTGTTCAAACAGCGCTTTTGTCTTCGCGCCGGTAAAGGTATTGAGTGCGGGCAGGATTGCTCCTGTCTGTGATAGATCTGCAAGGGTTAGATGATTCCGTTTTGCCAGTGGGTGGCTTGATGCGGCAACAAAATGCATTGGGTCAGTCCATACTTTATGAGCATTTACCCGGCTGATCTGATTTTCTGGCAATGTGGTCATTGCCACTTCAATTGAGCCCTCCTGAACACGCTGATAGGCGATTTCAGAACCCAGAAACTGGATGTCCAAAGCAACATCAGGAAATTTTTCTGAAAACCTTTTTAGAAGGGGAGGCAGGCGATGTAGTCCCAGGTGGTGACTAATACCCAGGTTCAGAATCCCGGATACTTCCCCGGAAAGATTGGTCAAGCTGCGGCGCGTGTCCTCAAAGTCATCAATTAAGGCTATTGCCCTGGGTAGCAATCTGGATCCTGCTTCGGTCAGTGTAATTTGTCGCCCAATACGGTCGATAAGTCGCATGCCGATCTGTTTTTCTAAGAGAGCTATGCGCTTGCTGACCGCAGGTTGTGTCAGATGAAGTCTCTCTGCGGCCTTGGAAAAAGAGCGGGATTTTGCAACCTGTATAAAGGCTTTTATAGCGGGTATGTCCATTGTGATGTTGTGACTCGTTATATTCCAGATTGGAATCCAATCTATGATAAATATGAATTTGTTTTATTTAGTTTTCGAATGTAGCATATCGACAGCTGCAAATAGAACTATTTTTCATGAGAAAGGTTATGGCTCGGCGTTAGCTGGCGCATAAACGGTAGGAGTATCTGGAATGGCAGGCCAAACACTTTACGACAAATTATGGCAGGATCATCTGGTTAAACAACGAGATGATGGTACTGCTCTTATCTATATTGATCGTCATTTTATACACGAAGTGACATCGCCTCAGGCCTTTGAAGGGTTGCGGTTAGCTGGGAGAAAACCTTGGCGTCTCGATGCGAATTTGGCAACTCCTGACCATAATGTGCCAACTACGGACCGGGAAAAAGGGATAGAAGGAATTGAGGATCCGGTATCGAAAATTCAGGTGGAGACACTGGATGATAATTGTGATGAATTTGGTATTCCGGAATTCAAAATTCGGGATCTGCGGCAGGGCATCGTGCACGTGGTTGGTCCCGAACAGGGAGCCACGTTACCCGGGATGACGGTTGTCTGTGGTGATTCACATACAGCGACTCATGGCGCGTTTGGCTGTTTGGCGCATGGAATCGGCACTTCTGAAGTCGAGCACGTTCTTGCAACCCAGTGTCTAATCCAAAACAAAATGAAAAATATGCTCATTAGGGTGGAAGGGAAGTTAAAGCCCGGTGTCGGAGCCAAGGACGTCATTTTGGCCATTATTGGCAAAATAGGTACTGCTGGAGGAACGGGTTTCGCGATCGAGTTTGCTGGTGAAGTTATTCGAAGCATGAGCATGGAAGGGCGCATGACGGTATGCAATATGGCAATAGAGGCGGGTGCCCGTGCCGGTATGGTGGCGGTGGACGAGACGACTATCGACTATATTAAGGGGCGTCCGTTTGCGCCATCACCCAATCAATGGGATCAGGCGGTGAAATGCTGGCGCGGTCTGGTAAGCGATGGTGATGCACAGTTCGATCAGATCGTCGAACTGCATGCTGATGATATCAGGCCTCAAGTAACCTGGGGAACATCCCCTGAAATGGTACTGCCAGTTGATGCCTGTACGCCAGATCCGGCTTTAGAGTCTGACCCTATAAAACAAAAGGGATATCAGCGCGCCCTTGAGTATATGGGTTTGCAGCCTGGCCAGCCAATCACGGATATCTATGTGGATCGTGTTTTTATCGGATCTTGCACCAACTCTCGAATAGAAGATATTCGAGAAGCTGCTGCCATTGTTAAAGGAAAAACAGTTGCCGCTAGCGTTAAACAGGCCCTGGTAGTACCGGGATCGGGTTTAGTGAAACAGCAAGCGGAGCAGGAAGGTCTGGATAAAATATTTGTTGCTGCAGGCTTTGAATGGCGAGATCCTGGCTGTTCTATGTGTCTTGCTATGAATGCGGACAAACTTGGTTTTGGCGAACACTGCGCCTCTACTTCCAATCGGAATTTTGAAGGGCGGCAGGGTATGGGTGGCAGAACGCACCTGGTAAGCCCTGGGATGGCAGCAGCGGCAGCTGTAGCTGGGCATTTTGTCGATATTTCACAGGCTTAGAGGGGTAAAACAGATGCAGAAGTTTACCAAGTATACAGGACTGGTCTTGCCTATTAATCGCGCCAATATTGATACGGACCAGATTATCCCTAAACAGTTTTTAAAATCGATTAAACGAACTGGCTTTGGTCCTAATCTTTTTGATGAGTGGCGATATCTGGATGAGGGCTTTCCGGGGCAGGATTGTAGTAAGCGGCCTTTGAATAAGGATTTCGAGCTCAACCTGCCACGTTATCAGGAAGCCAGTGTGCTGCTGGTACAGGATAATTTTGGTTGCGGATCAAGCCGCGAACATGCACCCTGGGCCATTTACGAGTACGGGATTCGGGCGATTATAGCGCCCAGCTATGCGGATATATTTTTTAACAATAGTTTTAAAAATGGCTTGTTACCTATTGTTTTAAATAAAGATATAGTTGATAAATTGCATGCCGAAGTGAACGATGCCGAAGGCTACGCGCTGACCATTGACCTTGAGCAGCAGACGGTTACCAGTCCAGGCGGAGATGTCTACCCATTTGAAGTGGATGCTTTCCGTAAACATTGCCTGCTGAATGGTCTGGATGATATAGGCTTGACGCTGCAGGATGCGCAGGTGATTCATGATTATCAGGAAAAGCGAAAGCAATCATCGCCATGGCTTTTCTCTGATACACATTAAAAAACATATGTAACTATCTGAATGGAAAAGAGATGACAAGTAAAATTCTAGTATTAAAAGGTGACGGTATTGGCCCCGAAATTGTAAACGAGGCGCTAAAGGTACTGGGCTCGGTAAAAGATAAATTTGCGTTGGATATTGAGTGGCAGGAAGCTTTAATTGGTGGTTCTGCCTATGATGCGCTGGGTACGCCCCTGCCAGGTGAAACCATGGAGTTGGCACAGGTGGCAGACGCTATCTTGCTGGGTGCAGTAGGTGGGCCAAAATGGTCTGGAGTGGATGGGTCTTTGCGACCAGAAAAAGGGTTGTTGGGGCTGCGATCCGAATTGGATCTGTTCGCCAATTTCCGCCCTGCCATTTTGTATCCGCAGTTAGCGCAGGCAAGTTCCTTAAAGCCTGAGCTGGTCTCGAATCTTGATATCTTGATCGTAAGAGAGCTGACTGGCGGCATTTATTTTGGTCAACCTCGCGGAATCCGCACTTTGGATAACGGTGAGCGGGAAGGTTTTAACACCTATGTTTACTCTGAAAGCGA
>CBDUGR010000218.1:0-4867 GCA_965366515.1 uncultured Gammaproteobacteria bacterium
AGGGCGCTGCCCAGTCATGGCAAATGGAAAACCGCGCAAGCACAATGCTGGCTGGAGAGTTTGATTTTGGCTTTGCTGTGGACTGGATGCGCAAAGATTTGGCAATTGCCATGGAAGAAGCACAGCGTAACGGCGCGCCTTTGCCTGTTACGGCAATGGTGGATGAATATTATCGAGAGATACAAGAGCAGGGTGGAAACCGCTGGGATACTTCCAGCCTGATAGCCCGATTAAAAAAGAAAGCGTAGAAATCAGTGGCGCATTGTATAATGATGCTTTCTCGGTATTGCGTGTGTTATTTGTAATACAAGAAATTCTTATAGTTTATCGGTGATTAGGAGCTGGTAAAGCCGCCCGAGGTTTTCAGCGAAACTATTACCTGTCAGGCAGGTATCGGGCCTTCTGCCGAAGGTTTTTAGATAAAGTTAATACAACTATCCCTGATTTTTCGCCAGGCGCCTTGGTGAAATATTCAGGTTAGACCTCAGCTTCTGTCATGCTGGTTTGTGCCCTGAGATGGGTTTAACAGTATTGTAAACAGACATGGCCTTGAGCGTTGTCCGTTTAAATGGCGTAAAGATTTTAATAGGTTGTGGCGGTTATCAAACATAAAAGACATAAGAGAACGGAGGCAATTACTTCCCAGCCAATAGGGCCGTTGATGTTTAGGCTCACTGTTCCCATGATTTTTGGCATGATTTCAATGGTGATGCTGGGGATCGTTGACACCTTTTTCATTAGTATGCTCGGCACCCATGAGCTTGCAGCGGTCAGTTTTTCTCAGCCTGTCGCTAACACGGTGATCAGCGTGGCACTGGGCCTTGGTATGGCGCTCGGTGCTTTGGTGTCGCGCTTAATTGGGGAAAATAACCACCGCCAGGCTGCTCGTCTAATCACCGATGCAAACATCGCATCAGCCATCATTGCGGTTGCCATTGCCGCAACGGGGATCATGATCATAGATCCATTGTTCAGGCTGTTAGGGGCTACAGAAGAGGTCCTACCTTTCATCAGAAGTTATATGAGTATCTGGTTTGTTGCAGCACCCATGTGGATGCTCACCATGATCGGAAATAATGCGTTACGAGCTATTGGAGATATAAAGCTCTCCGCATTGATTATGACGTTGCTTTCCCTATTGAATCTGATATTTGACCCGCTACTTATTTTTGGAATTGGTCCTTTCCCGAAGCTTGGGGTGGCCGGTGCCGCGCTGGCCACGCTTATCGCCTGTACCATTGCCTGGCTCTGTTCCATTTCCGTGCTTGCTTTTCGTGAGAAACTGCTGCAGTTTACCCGGCCACGCTTATCGCATTTGATACCAAATTGGCGAGAGCTTTTCAAAATTGCGGTTCCTTCGATTGCGGCGAATATCATGACACCGTTAGCGGCTTCAATTTTGACAGCCATGATTGCTCGTTTTGGCCTGGAAGCCGTAGCAGGTTTTGGCGTAGGTTCGCGCATTGAGTTTTTTAGCCTTATGGTGGTTTTTGCACTTTCTTCGACGTTGCCCATGTTTATTGGGCAGAATCTGGGGGCGGGTAGGCCGGATCGTGTATACCAGGCAATGATGGGTTGTCTTAAATTTGCACTGGTTTTTCAGGCGGGTGTTTATGCGGTATTGTTAATAGCAGCCCCCTATATTGCCGGAGCTTTCAGTGATAACCCGGAAGTAACCAGTGTTATTCGAACATTTCTTCTGATTCTCCCATTGACCTATGGTGCCCACGGTGTCGTGATACTGGTGATGGTTTCTTTAAATGTACTCAGGCGGCCGCGAACCGCGTTATTAACCACAGTGGTGAGGCTGTTATGTCTTTATCTGCCACTGGCGTATTTGGGTTCCGTATTATGGGGTGTGACAGGAATTTTTGTTGGCGCAGCAATTGGCAATATTGTTGCTGGAGTGATCGCGTACGGCATTATTAAGCGAGTGCTTAGGGAGCAGGGGATTTGTATTCCTGATGGACTTGCGCAGCCTCGAGTTGAGCCGCAGCTGTAACCCTTTGCCTGCTCACTAAAGAGAACAGGCAAAGCTTGTTTGGTTAGGCCATGCAAAGTCTATTTGTTAGGTATAGTAGCGATGCCGCTAAAAGTTAACGGCTCACTAATTCGGTTACTCTAAGCTCCATCAATTTGATAGTTGCCCAGGTCAACCTCTGCCATGGTGGCTCGCTTGAATTTGTCGGGTCGTGGCAAGGGTACCGTTGCATCAACACCCATGCGGCACCATTTATCGTTTTCGACCATCGGGTTTAGGCGGTGTCCAATTGAGTCAGGTATTTTCAATAGATCAGTTTCGTAACAGCATCGTGTTGCCACGGCCCAGTCCACATCGGCAACATTGTAGATATCAACATCGGTATCTACGACTGTGACAGTTTTAATGAATGCCAAAGATACGAAGGCGGCCATAATTGCGTTACGCTGGCTACCTTCAAATTTCTTGTCAATTTGAACAACCAGATGGTAAGGCACGCTGCCATCGGAGAAATGTACCGCAGTGACTTCCGGAACAAGACTTCTTATTTTTTCAAAAGCTCCAGAGCCGGCAATTATGCCATAGGCATTACCAACCTCTTTTCCGGATAGAATGGAATGGAAAACAGGGTTCTTGCGGCGGGTAATTGCCGTTGCCTCAAACACCCATCGAGCTTCTCGCTCAGCATAATAACCGGTTACTTCAGCGTAGGGGCCTTCCTGCTCTCGTATTTCCGGTAGAATTTTTCCCTCGATTATAAACTGCGCGTTTGCGATGCCTTCCACGCTGACCGTTTGACTTTCAATAAGCTCTACAGGAGCTCCGCGCAACTGACTGGCGATTCCCAGCTCATCCATTTCAATCGAGGCTGCTGATGCTGGCACTGCACCCGCCATGCAAACCGGAAAGTCGATACCATTATTGACGGTTATTTCCAACGGCTGGCCCTTGGCCTCGGCACGTTTGTAATAATCCATCAGATGCCCCAGTTCCTCGAGGAGCAGCGTCATCCGATTTTCCCCGGTGAGCATCATACGATGAATAGAAAGGTTTCTGACCCCGGTATCTGGATCCTTTGCGATCACCACGCTGGAGGTTAAATAGCGGCCACCGTCTCCTTCAGCGTGATGAGGAATGGGTAGCGTTGTAAGATCCGGCTTGCTTTCGATGACCTCATTGGCTGGCCCCTGCTTGAGAATAATTGGTTCCATGGGTGACTGGTGCCAGGTCTTAATGCCTTCGGCTAGCACGAAAGGAAGATTGGCGCTGTCCGTATTGAAAAACTGTGCCATCATATCCCGGTTCCAGTAAAGACCCATTAATACCGGATATTGATGCCCTTTAACCTGTTCAAACAAAATCGCCTTGCCACCTTCGAATTTTTTCGCGATGCCTGCAAGCTCATTGACAGGATCAACTTCGCTTTTAACCCGAATAAGGTGATTATTCTGTTCCAGATAATTGATATATGACTGAATGTCGAGCAAGTCTCTTTGTGCTAGATCCATTGTACTTTCCTGTGCTGCCTGAATATCCGGTTTAGCTAAAGTTGGGTTTAGATCACCAGCTTTTTAGTTATGCATGACTGATACATTATTGATGAGTAAGCAGTCGATTAACTAACACCGAATTGATTATTAGAGTCCTTTGCATAATGTAGTGAGCGAAGGCAAAAATCGGCTCAGATTGCTCATTTATAATACATAAACTCCGCTTTTTCGCCGATTTTTAGCGCCGTACTACCTGACGCAGTAATTATTCAAAGGTCTCTATTAAGGAGTTTATCCAATGGCACAAAGTATACAAAAATATCGGCATTGCTCGCTATGCCTAAAGTGTTGCGATTTTCGAATAGCTGCTCAGATCATCAATAACCTCAGATAGCTGACGACTATTGGTTGCCAGCATTTCTTTAGTTGCTTTAGGCAGCTTTTTAATACGCCGTTCCAGTTTTAGCGCGCAGCTCTTATCGCCTATTTTTTCTTGCCATTCCAAAGTTAGCGGTCCTTTACCTCTAAGGTATTTGGCGCCTTTCTGTCCTGTACTTTGATGTTCCGTTAAGCGACGCTCCACATCAGTAGTAATACCTGTGTAAAGACTGCCATCTGCGCAGCGTATAATGTAAACAGACCAATCCATCCGGCGGGTACTACCTATGTGACTTTAGGGGGACAAATATTAAGGGGACAAATATTGATGGTTTAGCTGATTCTAAAAAAGACATGCTCTGTTTCGACCGTGTTTCTTAGCTTTATAAAGGGCCTTGTCAGCTGCGTTGACTAATTCTGCGATATTGCAGGAGCACTCCATTAATTCTGCAACCCCTCCGCATACGGTGGTTTTTATGGGGGCGTCGGGGTTACCGTTTAATAATTGCTCCTGCGCTATCTTTGTTACAAGCTTTTGAGCCAGCTGAAGCGCACCAGTGGCATTTGTATTCGGCAGAGTAATAAGAAATTCATCGCCACCGATGCGGCCTACATCATCTGCATCCCGGATACTGTCGCGACATAAATGTGCGACTGTCTTAAGTACCAGGTCGCCATAGAGGTGGCCCATATGATCATTGGTTTTCTTGAAATGATCTATGTCCAGCATGATTAGCGAGAAGGGGAGGTTATATCGCATTGATTTTACGAGTTCCTTTTCCGCTATCTCGAATATTTTTCGACGATTCATTATTTCGGTCAAAGAATCGGTTTCAGCCAGCTTCTTCAATTGGATTTCCAAGCGTTTTCGCTCGGTGATGTCGGTAGCGATAACCCCTGTGCCAATTAGCCTGTTGGCCTCGTCAAAGATCGGAAACTTTGAGGATAGAAAATATCGCGTTTCACCATCTATCTCCACAATCTCCTCAAGCAAAATAACTTTTTTAGTGCGAAGAAC
>CBDUGR010000219.1:0-4862 GCA_965366515.1 uncultured Gammaproteobacteria bacterium
CAAACGATTTGCCGGCGCCAGGAGGGCCGAAAACGCCAATGGAGAGCGGTTTTTTCCCAGCGTCGTAATTTTCGTAGCGACGGATAACCTGGACCAGAGTGCGCAGGGATTCTACTTCCCGACGGTCGGCGGTAAGCAGGTTCCCAATCTTGAGATGCGGCAGACTTTCCAAAGCAATTGGGCCACGCAATAAAACTAAACGGGCAAGATCATATACCGGACCACTATTGCCTTGGGCTAATTGCACTAAACTCCACTCTGGAATTACATCCCCGGTTAGCATTTTCAATTCCTTAGCCAGGAACCAGGCCCGAGAATAACGAAGAGTTGTTTTTTCTATGACTCCAGCTAAGCGTTTGGAAGGGAAACCGGTGACAAGACTGTCGTCAATAACCTGGCCGTGTCCTCGCTCCCTGAGATCGCGCATAGTGGCTAAGCCACGGCCCACTGCTTCGACCATATCCGGATCATCCAGGTTAGGTGTTAAAGCCCAGGCCACGGCAGCAGCCATACAGGATAGCATACCAAAAGCCTCACCCTTGATGTTATGCCCATGCTCCCCTTCAATGATGCCGGGCTCGTACACCAGGCAGGCAATAGCCTCGGATGCTTTCCTGCTATTTCCCCACTTGAGCCAGAGAGCACCCTCTGAGCCAAAGGCCACGATAAGTTGTCGGCATTGATTTAATGCATGAAAAGCACCCTCCGGCCTTAGTTCGCGGAAAAAACCTTCCAATGTCTCCTCCCAGGAAAGCCCAGTGCTCATCCTGGCCTCTGATTTACGGAGCTCCCAGGCTGAGACGATAACGATCAGTTTGTCCGCATAATTATTGGTGAGATATTGCCACAATGGCCCGTCTGCCAGTGGTGCAGTAGTTTTAAAAACAATCCATTTTGCAGCGTTCAAGTACTCCTTGGGCCAGTTATCCTCACAATCTCGAAAACCCATACCCCCTTCGGAGATAACAACAATTTCCGGGTCCTCGGGTAGCTCTAGCTTTGGTAGTACCGGGCACGTCGCTTCTCCTTCTATAAACCCAAAGCCCATTGCTTCGCTTACCCGCCAGAATTGCTGTCCTGACTTTTTTTTCTCATCAACAGCGTAAGGCCGCCAGTAAGCATAGGCTTGTTCCGCCAGCCTAATACCCTTAAGCGTTTGCCCATGAGTAGAATCATCAACTACCGACCATGATTTCCACTCAAATTCAGACTCGTCGACAGGCTTATCCGACTTATCAGTATCTTTGCTGATTAATGCTTCCAGAATCCTGTGTACTAAAGCTGCCCCACCAAGCTGGCTGACAAGATGGACTCCACGGCTGGCGGCATCACCGTAATAATTTCGATGTCCCTGGTATATGTGATTGTCGAGAACAAAATCACCCGTTATTAAAACATGCCGTGTCGTCATATATCCTCCAATGGAAGTATCTGTTTGAATGCATTATGGCTAATAGTTCAGATAGTTAGGGCTGAGCTTCTTGGTTTGTTATATCAATATTGATCGAAAAGATTTTCTCATGCTTCGAGGCCCAAAAAAAGTACCAGAACAAATTCCAGGTGCTAAGACAGAAATTGTTTCGGTCGGTGGTAAGTAATCGCTTTCTATTCTTTTTCCTGGAAAAAGGCCCGCCATCAAAATTTTGCTCAATACAGCACCTTTAGGCTACATATTTAGGTTAGATTTTGCAATTTCTTTTGGGTCCCACGAGATTATTCATCAAAATTAATAGATTAGCTAAAATTCTCAAAAAAAACCGATTCATCCTTATTTTAAAAAACAGTAGTCCGTAGCAGACAATAAAAGCGTCTGTACATAATAAATAGCAGGCTCCTTATATTCGGGCCAATCGTCATCATAGGCTCAATAACTCTCTCCAGACATCTCTTCGCTGTTGGGGGGCCTCGCTTGTGCTCCTGCTTTTTGAACATACTTAGATATTTCAGTATATTAATGATCACCTTCCGCTATTAGATGGAGCGGATTATTTCATCAGCTAACTCGCGCCCCAGGGAACGATGGAAGTGCCCAAGGACTGGTTTCATACACACATTAATGCTTGGATATAACCTCTGTAGTCACGTCCAGAAGTTAGGTATTTTTGCTTTATTGCTAGTTAAACCCCGGAGGTGAGTTACTTATCATGGAGCAAGGTAAATATGATTGAATAAGGGGCTACAGGTCAACTTAAGACTCTACTATAGTAGCTCTTACGTCGCTTTATTCGTTGGACGAAACCGCTTCATGATAAAATGCGTTTAACTGCTCCGCAAAGCGGCCGTCAGGAGGATGCGTGCGCACCATTTCACGGAGGCTGTCATCAAACAACTGATCAAAGTGTGTAATTATATCCTTGAGTCCATCGGCACTTTTTTCGCAATGTGTCATGTCAAAACCTGCTGATCCACGCCGCTTCAGCCCTTCATACGCGATCGTTTTATCAATAATAAATAAATTCGGCAGCGGTGTCGGGGTAAGTACAAATTCACATTGTTTCATCACCGCCAGATCTTCATCAGCTCCTTGTTGACTGTTTGTAATATCACTGCGTCCTTCAAGCAGACCGATGAGTCGTTTGTAGCGTTTGCGCAATCTGGTTGGTAACATTGTCTTTGCAAACCGGCGTGGTGGATTGAGTATCGCTTTCAGGCGTGCGCCCAGAAACAAAGCCTTTCTTAAGGTATTGCGCTCAAGAAGTAATTGTTCCCAGTATTCGGTATCGATGGAATCTACTGGTTCATTATCACTTATCGCTAACGAACTCAAACCTGCAGCAACACGAATCGTGACATTATTGAGTCCTTCCGGCCCGGCACTGTCCACCAACCGCTTAAGATCCCGCACGATCAATTTGGTCCGCTGCAACCGGCCGCGCACGACATTCCATACTTCCTGGTCTGAAGTTATTGAAATAGCTTTACGAAAATATTCCGGCAGCTTGTTTCTAAATTCAGTGCGACCCGCTTCATTGTGAGTATAGAGCAATTGACGAAATTCATGTACGTCATAGACTTCCTTTGTGTCCTTTTTCTGTTTTATGATCACCACACGTTCAGGTCCCTTGATATGGTGGGCAATGCCAAGTTCATAAAACACATTCGGATTATTCCCGGTAATGTCGGCAACAACAACTGAGGCACGCCGGATGTCATGCAGTATCTGAGGCATGATACTGCCTGGCTGATTTATCCGGTCACCCCGGATATATTCCAATCCGCAATCTAAGGCAACAGAATGGATGATTGCGTCAATGTCCTCAAAACCTTCCTCAAACGGCATTATTGAAAAGCAGATGTTCATTTTTGGTCTCTTTTTATACTTTTCAGCTCCTCATTGGATATAATAGGGAGTAGATTTTTCATTTAACTGCTTACTCATTTTTTTGAAGCCACCTCTGCTTTCAAATTTCGTATTGTTTTTGACATACTTGTCATGACATGCTCATAAAACCTGCAGAACTCAATGATTTTTTTTAATCTTCTGCCCTAAAGTGAAGACAAGGCAAACCCCTCCAACTTCCCAGAAAGAGCAAAATGGAGCGGGCAGAAAAAACCATTATATATTCTGTGAAACAGTAAATAACCCGATATAAATCAGGTTGAACCTTTTAACAGTGCATTTGGGGTAGTACTGATTCCACTTTAGCAAAGTGTGAACTTGAGAACTCGTCTCTTAAAATCACTCAATTCCCAACCTAGCCCTTAGAGCTTAGGCTACAATCTCACCTATTCTCTCTCCTGTGATCTTTTCAGGATGTTCCGAATTTATCCAGTACAATGGTTTTCCTACCGACCTGCCATAGTGAACAATGGCCGCGGTGCCAGCCTCATTTTCCGGCGGCCTTCCGTCCCAGATTGCCAGAAGCAGATCGCAATGATCGACTACATATTGCCCTGCCTGTTTATAGGATACAGTACGATTTTGCTGGCTTTCCATTATCCGGGTCTTATTGCTGCGAGAGAGAAGCTCCATGAATTCTTGTTTAGACTCTTCGGTCTTGAAGTCCTTCAGATACTCCTCAGCTTCAAGCGGCAGAGGGCATTCCAGAGCAAATTCAGGAAACTTCAGGCACTCACGGGCTACCAGCCGATCCGCCCCTTCAGCCAGCGGTGAAAGCACCACTCTGCGCCCCGTCGCATTCTTGTTGGCCTTGTTGAGAACACTTTCGAGTATATTCACAACCGATTGCCTGCATTTTTCCGGATTGGTTAAAACCCGGTGACCGGTAACACCAATAATTAACGATTTCATCCTTGTTGAACTTCTTTTTATAAATGGTTTTGTATCAATACAGAGCAGGAGTGGACTATTAAATTTTCAGCATAAACAGACTCAAAATAGTGTTCACTCTCAATGAGCAGTTCTCCATTTACCTGTTTCTTCGCCAATAATACGCAATACGCTTTTGTTGTCTATATAAAAAGCCTAACTACAAGAAAATACTACTTGAGTGAAGTTTATCTCCAAACAAAGCAAGGGCTAAGAACCGTTATTGCAGCTGCGTTGTGATCTTAGCTTTTCTATCTACTGTCGAGCCTTACGTTGATGATAGCGAATATTGAAGATACAGCCGAAGGCAAGAAAGGTGGTAAGAAGGGAGGAGCCGCCAAAGCTGAACAATGGCAGCGGGATACCCACTACCGGCAGAAACCCCAAAACCATGAGCAGATTTACCACTATCTGCCAGAAGATAAGTTGCACAACACCATAGACAAGCAACTGAGAGAATCTATCCTTAATGTTTAGGCTGATAAAGAGACTCCGCAGTAAAATAGCGAAATAGCAACCCAGCAAAAAACAACACCCGATAAAACCCCACTCTTCCGCAAATACCGCAAAGATAAAATCCGTATGGCGTTCC
>CBDUGR010000220.1:0-4856 GCA_965366515.1 uncultured Gammaproteobacteria bacterium
ACCAGTGTGATACCAGTGCCATGATCGGCACATTGGCCGCACCACTGCCAAAACCAGTGAGCGTATAAAGGAGGAGTACAGGTAAGAAACTGTTGGCCTGCGAAACCGCCAGCATTGATCCGGAAACCAATGCAAGCCCGGTTACGATCAGACTACGGGCGCCCAGCCGGGAGGTCAGCGCAGCACTCACTATGACCGCAGCCAAATAACCGCAAAAATTGGCGGTGGATATTAGCCCCATTTGCGAATAGCTAAGTTGCAGATTTTCTCCCATAGCGGGAAGTAGCATGCCTAGTGCAAATCGGCCAAACCCAAGGCAGGCAACATTAATCAGGGTGCCTGTTGCCACGATCACCCAGCCGTAGTGAACAGGTAGCTTTCGCCCTTTGATTTGATTCATGCCCGTCTTTTTTTCTGGATTGGTCAGGTTAGTATATAGGTCATCTTGCTAAGAAGCCTTAAGCTCTCTTATCTGAATGGCTTCGATCCCGGTACCTGCCAATATATCGGAAATAACCACTACCTGGTCGCCGGGGTGCATTTCAGGCTCACGCTCCAAAAGTTGTTGAAAGGCTGCCGCCAGGGTTTTTTCCGGATCCTGACTGAAGTTGATTCTGTAAGCATGAACGCCACGGTTCATAGCAAGTAAGCGACGGGTACGGCTATCGTTGGTGAAGGCGTATACGCCTGATTTATGGGGGTGGCAATTGGTGACCATGTTGGCCATAAAGCCACGGCGGGTGATGACGATAATACCTTTGGCAGCGATTGATTCTGCCAAGTGAACGGCGCTGGCGGCAATGTTTTGCTTCTTGTCATCGAGTATTAGTTGGTCGGTGAAACGCAGGCCTCTGGACTGTTCAATGTGCTCAGCAATTTGGCTTAGGTAACGTACACATTTGGCGGGATATTTGCCTACAGTTGTCTCGCCCGATAGCATCACTGCATCAGCTTCTTCGTACACGGCATTGGCCACATCCGTTACTTCAGCTCGTGTTGGCACAGGATTGTTGATCATGGACTCCAGAAGGTGCGTAGCGACGATAACCCGTTTTCCATACTTGGCACACAGCCGCACGATACGGCGCTGAACTGTCGGCAGTTCAAAGAAATTAATTTCGACGCCGAGATCACCTCGGGCAACCATGATGCCATCGGACTCCTGAATAATCTCCTCGACATTCTTGACGCCCTCCTGGTCCTCAATTTTGGCAATAATTTTAATCTTGTTGGCTTTATCTCCCAGCAGCTCACGCAACTGGCGCACATCACTAGCCTCGCGAACAAAGGAAAGTGCAATGTAATCGACCTCCTGTTCCATACCAAACAGGATATCCTGGCGATCTTTTTCGGTAATGGCGGGAAGGTTGACCCGAACACCGGGCAAATTAACATGACGCTTACTACCGATCAGGCCACCATCGATGACTTTACAACGCATTACGCGCTGTTGTTTGCTCAGTACTTCCAGATTAATGAGCCCGTTGTCTACGGTAATTTTATCGCCAATAGAGACCGCTTCAATAAGATCAGCGTAGTCGATTTGTATGGAGCTTTCTTCCACGTCATCGGCACCGCGTACCACAATGGTGATCTCTTCACCTTCTTTCAGATTCAGGTCATTGGCCAAATGGCCGGTTCGAATCTCCGGGCCTTGAGTATCCATCAACACCGGAATGGTGCGCTTAACTTTTTTATTAAGGGTGCTGATCGCTTTTATGATCTTGGCATGTGATGCGTGATCGCCATGAGACATATTCAGCCTGACTACATTCATTCCGGCATCGTAGAGTTGTTCAAGCATCTCAAGGGAATCGGTAGCCGGTCCGATGGTGCATATGATTTTGGTCTTGCGCATTTTTAACTATCCAACAAAATAAATCGCGTAGCGCACTGAAGGCCTGAATTTCGGTGTAGTTAAATTCCGTCAGTGGCGTGCAGGGAAGGGCACAGAGACTAACATATCAGGCGGTTAGATTTAATAACCAGCCGACAATTATTACCTGCGGAACGGTAATTAATGGTAGAAATAGTGCAATTTTCCAGGATTTGGTGGTGTCCTTGATTGACATCACTTCGGTATAGTCAGTCGCGACACCGGTCATCAGGAAGGCGAAGCTATTGCCGGGCGCTTTTGCTCGTGTCATCAGGTCGGCAGCGATGGGAGTTGAACCTTCCGAACAAACCTCAATAATAGTCGCCGCTAATAAGGTCATGCCTAACCCGGCGAGCGTGGGGCCGAACAGCGTCTGATAGAGTTCAAGGTCTATAAAAGTACGAATGGCGGATGCCAGAATGACCCCGAACAGCAGCCAGCGCAATACCATCTGTGAACCTTTGATGCCTTCCCATAGCATTTCACCGACCAGCGCCATTGAAAAATCGACCTGTTTGATTTGGTTGCGCGCCTCATGCCAGAATCGAAAGTCCTTCGGAAGATCGTGGCTTTGTCCGTTGTGAGGCAGTTTGTTGGCGGCGACCAGTTGATCAAAAATACGCCCGGAAATGAGTGCGATAACCGCCGAAAGCAGGATAAAAACCAGTGTCCAGGGGAGGCCGATCAGGGCCACCAAAATAATGGTCAGCGAAAGTGAGTTCCAGGGGCTGGCAATCAAAAAGGCCATCACCTGACCCAGGCTGGCGCCACGTTGATAGAGCTGCATGCCGACCATCAGAATACCGTGGCTACAGAGATCCAGCAGCAGTCCCGCCAGTGTTGCACGGAACAATCCCCGCCAGGTTCCACCCTGGCCCAAGGCTGAAATAACAAAGCTTTGTGGTATTCGGCCAAGGACACCGACAAATATGGCGGCCAGAAGAATGCTCCACCACATAATATTAATTAGACTAAAAACCGACTCGCCCATGCTGGCAACCCATGCCAGGCTGATAGTTTCTCCTAAGATAAAAAAAGTGCCATAAAAGACAGTAATCAGGCTGACTGACACCCACAGCAACCAGTCAATACGTCGCTTACCGGAACCGCCGCAGCAACTACCTTGCATGGATTCCTGAACTGGCTCTGGAGTGCTTGAGCCGCAGCAACTGGGCTTGGTTTCGACCTTTTCGGTACTACAGCAGCCAGATGCTGCTTGCTTTGAGTTCTCTGAAGAGTGGCAGTCGGACATGGCTAGTTTTTACCTGCAAGTGTTTCAATGATGGCGCATTCCGGGCCTTCGTCACCGGCACATTGGTCGGCAAGTCCCTTTAAGGTTTTTTTCATTGTGCGCAGTTTTTTTAGTTTAAAATCGATCTCCGTGATTTTCTCAAGTACCAGGGCTTTTACATGTGCGCTTTGTCGACCGGGATTGCTGTAAAGCTGTAGTAATTGTTTGCACTCCTGGAGGCTGAATCCAACTTCACGTGAGTGGTTTAAAAATCGCAGTTGATCGATATCCTTAGACTGGTATTCGCGATATCCGTTGTCGCTGCGCACAGGCGTTTCTAACAAACCAATACTTTCATAGTAACGGATGGTTTTGCTGGATAGACCTGATTGTTTGGCTGCTCGGCTTATATTCATGTTCCACCTGTCTATTACGCTACAGGAATATAGTCTAAACCTTCCAGTAACTGTAAAGTCAAATCTTTTTGTGCATGAAGCGCGGCTGCTGAATTAGGACGAAAAGTGTCTTCTGGTAGAGCATAGGGATATAATAACCCCACAAGTACTACTATCCTGGTTAACTTTCCTCTTTAAGGGCGACTGTTACAGCTATTGTCCCGACAGCAGAGCTGTTTCGCTGCCCCAGATGTCAATTTGAGGTCTTTGGGAGAACGGAAATGCTTGAAATCAATTCGGAAACGGTTCGCTTTATCATCGGCAAAACTCATGAGTTCCAAAATGATGATGGTAATTCATCAGGTGACGATACGCGGAATCCACTGGAGTCGGAAATTCTGGATTCTCCCGCCCGTTCAAATGAGACTTCCGTGGCATTGGAGTTTCGAGCTGTAATCGATGACCTGGAACCGGATCAACAACAGGCCTTGGTAGCGCTAATGTGGCTCGGCCGTGGAGATTATAGCATCGAAGAGTGGGAGGAAGCCCTGGAGGAAGCCAGAGCCGGCTGGACACTGCATACGGCAGATTACCTGCTCTCCACGCCAATGCTAGGGGATTATCTTGAAGAGGGGCTGGTTTTACATGGCTATGATTCAGACTAAAGACTTTTATTGGGCGTTAGTCTTAGATTCACTTTTTCAGTATAGGGTTTAAAGGAGGGCGTGCCGCCACCTTCGCTGATGCACTGAAGTATTCCCCGCGGTTTTTTAATGGTGATTCCGGATAATAGCGTTACCGGTGTCTGGTCAAAAGCCATACTGGCCAATGGTGTTGAAGATCCCACTAATACGACTTCCCTGCAGTGTGCAGCCAACGCAAGCAGATGGTCAATGCTGTTATTGATGATGCTGGTTGAACTTAGAATGGCGACCTGGCACTCAGGGAAATATTCGCCAGCCCGCTCAATATTCAATATTCCCTCGGCGGGACGAGCATGGCGTTCAAAGATAAATAGTTCCCCGGATCGCTGACAAACCTCCTTAACCAGCGGCGCAAAATGCCCGACCATAGCAACTTTGTCAGCCGCTTTAAGCGCCATTGCGCCAAGTGCCGGGCCGTCAAATAGGTCGTCGTCAGGTTTATTAAACAGCGCATTAGCGGTCGCTAATGCAATGGCAGAGGCGATCATTTCAGTCGAATCAAACAGTTCCAAAAGTTCTTGAGCGGATCTCCCAGCCAATGGGCGCAGTGACTCAAAAGCGGAGCAGCCACCCTGAATGTGATCAAGGAAAATGTAAGCCAACCCGGTAGCCCCGTTTTCAAGTTGCACAGCGACATAGCAAAGACCGAT
>CBDUGR010000221.1:0-4850 GCA_965366515.1 uncultured Gammaproteobacteria bacterium
GCTCTAACGCTCGAACCTGATAGATAGGATCCACACTTGACAGATTGTGCTGGTTCAACGCAGAAAATAGCCCCACCGTCGCGATACCGATAATAATTATAAAAACAATTAGCTCAATTAAGGTAAAGCCTTTTGCCAAACCAGCCTCTCGGCGATGCAGTCGAGTACATTGCCTGAAGTACGATGACTTTTTAACAGGCATGGGCATACCCTGAATTCTCAAGGCAGATACTGGCAGCGCCTCCCGTTGCGGAATTCACAGTAAAATTAACCGCAGTGTTAGGTCGCCCCAAGCTGCTATAGGTCAAAACAATGGGTGAAGGGGTTATGCTTACGTCTCTATGCACCTGTTGCGGATATCTCACACTGCCGACACCATAGTAAGCGAGTGGCGAACCCAGCCGAACAGCAATACTTTGCGGAGAGCCGGCAATAACAGAGAATTCAACGGACTGGCCGGACATGGCGAGTTGCTGAGCCTGATTGAGTACGGAGATCAAGTTTTCCTGCTCGATTTTCACCGCGAAAGCACTCTCTTCACCAAAACGCGATACTGCGCTAACGGCCAGAATACCCACTAAAATTAGTGTCACGATGAGTTCTAAAAGCGTAAACCCCTGGATATTGGAAGCTTGCTTTTTATCCATAAAATACCCCGAAGGCCTGGGGGAGAAATATCCACGGGCGTGTTTCACATCCTCACTTGGAGCCACTGAGCGTTAAGCTTGCCAGAATAGTGGGGGTGGATTTTACTCTAAAATCACAGTTCTTTTCGGCACCCAATGCCAAGTTATTGGTGCCCGAGTCCGGTGCATTGGTACCACTGACGACCACTTCATATTTGGTTGTATCGAATGCTTCCTGCAGCAACGCCTGGGCAACCGCATCGGTACAACCCGCCGTGGTATCCTTAATCGGCGCTCCAACTGCAGCCGTTGGGCCGCTGCGGCGAGCCAGCCAGGTGGCAAAATTAATATTATTGCCACCATTGACCGCTTCGGCAAAACCCCTGACAGTCGAGCGCTCTGCATCACCAGTTAGATCCACAAAACGTGGCGCAACTGTAGCTGCCAGAATACCTAACAGCACCACTACTACCACCAGTTCAACCAGGGTAAAGCCCTGCTGGGTTCGCATCGGACCCATCGCTGGCATCCTTCGGGTGTTAATGCACATTCGATCTATGCCCTGCTAGCAACCGCCCAGTTCATAGGTAATAGTCGGCAACTGCGCCGCACTAGTAGATTCTGTATAAATCAGGTGGCAATCATCATCTGTCACATTGCCATCGGCATCATAGTCATAACCGGCGTTAATTCTGCCGCCCGCCACTTGAAAGGCAATCGAATTACTGCTGTTCAAACCAGATCCATCCGACACCTGCAATAACGTCTGCATCGCGGTATTACCGGCACCAGTATCGCGCAAATAACCAAAACGGGTCGGCACCGTATCATCATTGCCATCACTATCGGCATCAATACCCGGTATCGTAGTCGTCGTGTTACCGAGAGTCTGCTTGCCCTGAATCAACGACTGAGCATAGACCTGGGTGTTAGCGCTGGTGATTGAGCCCGATAGCCCCGCCAATACTGCTTGACGTGAACTACCAGTAAAATCCGTAAAGCGGGGTATGGCTACTGCCGCCAGAATACCCAGCACCACGATAACAATGACTAATTCGATAATGGTAAAACCTGTTTGCTTTCTATTCATTTTGCGTCCAATTATCCCAATAGGTTTTTAATTTAATCTTTATTAATTTATAGCCCAAATTCCCAAACATACAAGTTTGGCAGGAGAAAGTTTCTGATTCCGCCAGGCCCCAAAAGGCTATCTGGAGTAAAGAATAAATTACTTTATGGATTAATTAGTTATCTGAGATCAGGCACCGTGGTGATCACCTGCCCGGTCCCCACATTATAATCAATTCGATGCGTCGGTGGATTAGCCGCCACCACCCGCGCCAATTCATAACGACAAACATCCGGATTCGCATTGATGACAGTAATATGGTAACGCGCCTTGCCCCTATCCCCGGTATCAATCGAGGTTGAAGGCGGGCTCTGCAATAGTGTATTCCAAATCTGCTGGCACTCTTCCTCTGTCTGGTCATTAAGGCCTGCGCCTACTGTATCAGTATTGGCCGGCCAGCCATTTTCATTCATGTTGACATTGCTGCCTTCCATAGTGATTAAAATATTATCTGTACCGGTGCTATGCCCATCTGCGATCCATCGGGCATGTGCCAGTGAGATTCCCGTAGCAAATCCACCACCCACCGCTTCGGTAGCGGCAGCTTCAGCGTCATCCGTCACATTCAGAAACCGCGGTAATGCAGTCGCTGCCAGAAGACCCAGAATCACAATGACAATAATCAACTCAATAATGGTAAACCCCGTTTGCTTTTTCATACTCCCTCCATTTTTTATATTCTCTATATTCATTTTAGTTCACCCACTCATACCTTGCGAGTGGCTCCAACTTCAGGCTTTGCGCCACATCCACCCCTTTATCAAACCGCCCGTTACTATTGTTATCGGTAAAGATTAGATTTAGCTTAATCCTCGACCGCGCCCAAGCTCACAAAAAAGCTGGTATGTATCACCCGGTATATCAAAACTTGACCGTCATAATTAAAATACCATTGCCCCGCTCGCGGCCGCTCATCCAAATCTCCACGATCTCCAGCATACTCTCCAGCATAGTTATCAGGGGCCAGCCTGAGCATCAGCATGGGATTAGTGCCTTCCAGTCTCTGCAGATCAGCCAACTCTGATTCAACCATATGCTCTCCCACCACAATCAATACAGATTGCCGCAGACTATTAAGCACCTCCTCCATATCCATGCGCTCAGCACTGGCCGAAAAATCAATAAGCATCCTTAATGCACCGCTAATAAAGATCAAAATCAGCGTCAGCACCAGTATCAGCTCCAGATGAGAATACCCCCTCTCACCGGTCAAGCCTCTATCCCCCTTTGACGGCACTGGAGAGATCCCACATCGGCAGGAAAACACCCAGTGCCAGAATCATCACCATGCCTGCCACCACTAGCAACAAGATAGGTTCAATTTTATCACCCAGGCTCTTCAGGTCGTAGTCAACTTCCTGTTCATAGAAATCCGCCACCTCATCGAGCAGGTCATCCATGGAACCGGTTTCCTCACCAACGGAAATCATCTGCATGACCAACGGAGAAAACATTCCACTACTGTTAGCCGTGCGACTAAAGCTTTCACCACGCTCAATACCTGTACTCATTGCTGCAATGCGGGCGGCCACATAGCTATTACCCACCGCTTTACCAACCACCGCCAAAGCTTGCACGACCGGCACACCTGCACGGACTACCATCGCATAGGTGCGCGCAAAGCGACCCAGGTTAATACGCTCATAGATCGGGCCAATCAAAGGAATCTTTAACTTATAGCGATCCCAGCCCAAGCGTCCATTTTTGGTATTGATATAATAGCGAATTGAGAAAAATACTCCGGCTATCACTAACAATATCCAATACCAATTGCTAATCATAAAATCGGAACACCAGATTAAAAAGCGTGTCTGCCAGGGTAGCTCCGCATTAAAACTCTCAAATAATTTGGAAAAAGCCGGAACCACCAACACGTTAATCACCCCAATCGCCACTGCAATAGCGATAAGAACAAACATCGGATAGCGAGTTGCTGCACCAATGCGCTTTTTGGTGTCCCTTTCCAATTCCAGATAACCCGCAACCTGTTTAAATGCCAAGTCTAATCGTCCGGTATTTTCACCGACGTGAACTACACTGACATAGAGTTCAGAAAACAGCTTGGGATGCCTGTTAAGCGATGACGCCAGGTCAACGCCCGACTCCAGGGTCTCTGCAATTTCAAACAGCGTTTCCTTAAGCAGAGGGTTTCTCGCTGATCCTGCCAATCCGCGTAACGCGCGGATGATCGGCACCCCCGCTTTAGACAGGCTAAACATTTGTCGGCTGAAAATGATCAACTCATCCAAACTAATGCGCCGACGCTGGAAAAACTGGCTGGCACTGCCCGCCTCCGAAGCTTTGATTTTGGCCGCTTCCTGGATACTCAGCGGGATCATTCCCCGGTTGCCCAGCATAGAAGCAACGGCATCAGCATTGGCGCCTTCAAGCCTGCCCGTGACCAGCTCTCCCTGTCGGTTTCGTACCTGGTATTGATAGGTTGGCATCTATCTATTTAATCCTGTTTCACTTGGTTAGCGGCTATGTGTTTGGGTTTGGGTTAGATTAAACTATCACTGTTTTACAAGGGGGGCTCAACCACTCCCGCATCAACATTTTCTTCCGACTCATCCACCTGCTCAGCAACCCGGAATACCTCCTCTAGCGAGATGATACCCTCCGCTGCATACTCCATGGCGGACGAAATTAGAGGCTTAAAGCTGGGGCTGGCAATCGCGGATTTGGTAAAGGCAGAGACATCGTTTTTGCGCAGTGCATCAGCCATCTTTGGATTAATCTCCAGCAATTCAAAGATACCAATCCGCCCTTTGTAACCGGTATGATTGCAGGACTGACAGCCACTGCCCTTTTTAAATCGGGTACGTGAAAGCTCTTCAGCATCCATAATAGACTCCAGCAATACCATTTCTTGCGGATCCGGTTCGCGGTCCTGTTTACAGTTTTCGCAGACTCTACGTACCAGACGCTGCGATACCACTGCGCGCAAGGAAGAGGCCACCAGATAACCTGGTGCTCCGATATCAATCAGCCGCATGGCGCTGGCCAGTGCGTCATTAGTGTGCAAGGTAGAAAGCACCAAGTGTCCGGTCATGGAAGCCCGCAATGCAATTTCCGCAGTTTCGTGATCCCTTATT
>CBDUGR010000222.1:0-4847 GCA_965366515.1 uncultured Gammaproteobacteria bacterium
GACAAATTGCTCGGCTATATTTTTCTAACCAACGAGGTTGCTCCGATACCAGCCTATTCTGGAAAACCTGTCGCTGTATTAGTTGGAGTCAACCTGCAGGCAAAGATTGAAGCCATTAAAATCCTCGAACATGAAGAACCAATATTGGTTATTGGAGTGACCGACAAGGATTTGAATGGTTTTACACAGCAGTATCAGCGGCAATCTGTTTATTCAAAAATCAGAATTGGTGCCCATAGCCGGGAAGGCTATATAGGTATTGACGGTATCTCGGGTGCAACAATCACTGCAATGGTTTTAAACCGTTCGATTATGCGTTCTGCACAACGCATTAGCCAATACTACGAGCTACCCAGAACAGAAGCCAAAAAGGTAAGGGTAGAAGAGGAAAGAGCAGTAGCCAAGGAGGTCGTTGCGCTAGCGGGCGCAGAAGTTAAGAAGACGGCAACAGAATCCAAACTGCCTATTATACAAAGAGAATCGGAGGCTAAAATTGCGGATCAGTTTGCTACGGTGGAAACTGTACCCCCTGTTTCTGCCGAAGTCCTGAAACAGGTTTCCCTGCAGGAAAGTCAGGGGAATGACGCTGTAATCAAGAAAAAAGCGTTTGTGATCGAAGAGGAGCATTGGTTCGATATAGATGAAGTGTGGCATGAAAAGGGATTTGAATTGTCGGTAATCCTGGCAGCTTTGGCTGTACTCATATTCATTCTTTTCTTTCAGGATTGGCTGGTAGTTCGGACACGCCTATTTAGGAGGTTACGGCTCGCTTATCTGGTTTTTACGGTTTTATTCATTGGATACTATTGTATGGCGCAATTATCCATCATGAATGTACTGGCTTTTATTCAACTGTTGAGCAATGAGTTTACCTGGGAAACACTCATGATCGACCCCTTGATATTTGTGCTTTGGGGGTTTGTTGCGGTCAGTATTATTTTGTGGGGCAGAGGGGTTTATTGCGGCTGGTTGTGTCCTTTTGGGGCGATGCAGGAACTGATTCATAAGGCTGCCAAGAGAGTGGGACTCAAATCTTACCAGTTCCCGCAAATGGTGCATGAGCGCCTATGGGCGATAAAATATATCGTACTAATTTTGCTGGTGGGCGTTTCGCTGGAATCACTGGCAACAGCTTCAGCCATTGCTGAAATAGAGCCTTTTAAAACTACCTTTGCATTAAAATTTCAAAGGGAGTGGTGGTTTGTTGCCTATGCGGTAATCCTGTTGGTAATCTCAGCGTTCAACAGTAAATTTTTCTGTAAGTACCTTTGTCCGCTTGGGGCTGGCCTTAGTTTTGCCACCCGTTTTCGGGTATTTGACTGGTTACGCCGTAGAAAAGAATGCGGGCGACCGTGCCAAACCTGTGCTGCTATATGTCAAATTTCGGCCATTAAACATACTGGAGAAATTATTGATACCGAGTGCCACTATTGCCTTGAATGTCAGGTTGATTACTGGGATGATTGCCTGTGCCCTCCGCTAATAGAAAAACGTAAAAAAAGAGAGCGGCGGTCGCAACGTTCACGTCAGAAAATTGCGGTGCAGCCATTAGATTAACAACAAAGATTAGTATCTTTTGAATCGAGCTGTTCCAGAGCGAGTTTAGAACACCAAAAACACTATACTCGCAGAGTAAAATGTACATTGTTGATTTGAGTCAATGACTTGTAGGCGGTGAACTTTTAGTCTGCGCGCAGCAGAAAATAATTTACATCAAGCTAGGGGTTTTACAATGAAAACGAGGGTTCAAAAAGGGCTGTTATCAGCCGCAATTTTCAGTGCGGGAGCACTGTTGTCTGGTGCTACTTTGGGTGCGGCCGATCAGGCGGGTCGAAAGGTTGATCATCCCAATGTAGTGGAATCTGAATTACGTTACCAAGGAGCGCCGATTCCTCAGCAAGATGTGAAAATGCACATCACGCCAGGTGCACCAGATGTAACTGAAGCTGAGTTTGCAAGATCATCACAAATCTTCTTTGAGCGTTGCGCGGGCTGTCACGGTGTGTTGCGTAAAGGTGCTACCGGTAAGCCGCTGACTCCAGATATTACGCAGCAGCGTGGTACCGAATATCTAAAAGCACTGATTTCCTATGGTACACCAGCTGGGATGCCTAACTGGGGTAATTCTGGTGTTTTGACCGAAGCGGATATCGATGCGATGGCTCGCTTTTTACAGCATGAGCCGCCGACTCCTCCAGAGTGGGGCATGAAGGAAATGAAAAATTCCTGGAAGGTGTTTGTTCCGGTAGATAAACGACCAACCAAGAAAATGAACAACTATAATATTGATAACATTTTTGCGGTCACGCTACGTGATAGCGGCGAAGTTGCCTTGATCGATGGTGATACCAAGGAAATTATCAATATCATCAAAACGGGCTACGCGGTGCACATCTCACGCCCTTCAGATTCTGGTCGTTACCTGTACACCATTGGTCGGGACGCTAGGATTGATCTGATCGACCTTTATATGGATCCACCAGCGCTTGTGGCGGAAATTAAGATCGGGCTGGAAGCACGTTCGGTTGAGACCTCCAAGTACAAAGGCTATGAAGATAAGTTGGCGATCGCTGGTGCTTACTGGCCACCGCAGTACGTCATTATGGACGGCCCAACTCTCGAGCCTAAGAAAATCATGTCAACACGCGGTATGACGGTAGATACGCAAGAGTATCACCCTGAGCCTCGTGTGGCTGCGATTGTGTCATCACATGAACATCCTGAGTTTATAGTGAACGTTAAAGAAACCGGGAAAGTGCTCTTGGTTAACTATAGCGATCTGACGGCGTTAAATGTGACCACATTGGAAGCGGCCCCTTTCTTACATGATGGCGGTTGGGATTCTACTCATCGCTATTTCATGACGGCAGCTAACAAGTCTAATAAAATCGCAGTGATTGACTCCAAAGATCGGGAAGTTAAAGCCTTGGTTGATACCAAAGAAATTCCGCACCCTGGTCGTGGAGCGAACTTTGTTGATCCCGAATTTGGTCCAGTTTGGGCGACCAGCGCACTGGGTAATGCCGATGTAACATTGATTGGTACTGATCCCAAGCGTCATAAAAAGAATGCCTGGACAGTGGTTCGTACGCTGCAAGGTCAAGGTGGTGGTTCGCTGTTTGTGAAAACTCACCCTAAATCCAAAAACCTTTGGGTAGATACCACGCTTAACCCTGATCCAAAAATCAGCCAATCTATTGCAGTTTATGACATCAATGATATGGAATCAGGCTTTCAAGTGCTGCCGATCGGTGAATGGGCAGATTTGGGTGAAGGTCCGAAGCGAGTTGTTCAGCCTGAGTACAACAAAGCGGGTGACGAAGTCTGGTTCTCCGTTTGGAGTGGTAAAGACCAGGAGTCTGCGATTGTTGTAGTTGACGACAAAACGCGCACGCTTAAAAAGGTGATCAAGGATAAGCGCTTGATTACTCCGACTGGTAAATTCAATGTAACCAATACTAGAAAAGATATTTACTAGTATCTAGTTAGAGAGTCTTAAAAGAGGCGGGCTGCCTAAAGTAGCCCGCCTTTTTTTTGGCTGTTTATGTATTTCAAGTAATATTTGGATTCTTGTCTTCTGCCAAAACAGACCATTCCTGATCGATAATGTAGTAAAATAATTGCGATATGCAGCCCGGTGAATGGCGTTAGAGTTTCCCGCCGGTCTGATCTCTAAATAGTAAGGAGTTTAATTCCCAATGACCCTGATTCGTCAAAATGACCTGATCGAAAGCGTTGCTGATGCACTGCAATACATCTCCTATTACCACCCGCTGGATTTCATTAAGGCGGTGCATGAAGCCTACCTGAAAGAGGAGTCTCCAGCCGCGAAAGATGCAATGGCGCAAATATTAATTAATTCACGTATGTGCGCTGAAGGGAAAAGACCGATCTGCCAGGATACCGGAATTGTGTGTTTATTTATGAAAATCGGAATGGATGTGCAATGGGAAGAGGGTATGAGCGTTGCCGATATGGTCAACGAGGGCGTGCGAAGAGCTTATAGTTGTCCAGATAATGTGCTTCGGGCTTCTATTTTGGAGGATCCGGCAGGCGCACGTAAAAATACCAAAGATAATACACCGGCGGTTATCCATTATGAGTTGGTGCCTGGCAATAAGGTCGAGGTACAGCTGGCGGCAAAAGGGGGCGGTTCTGAGAATAAGTCCAAAATGGTCATGCTCAATCCAAGTGATAGCATTGTGGATTGGGTGGTTAAAACCGTTCCCACGATGGGTGCAGGCTGGTGTCCACCGGGTATGCTGGGGATTGGTATCGGCGGAACAGCTGAAAAGGCTGCATTGCTTGCCAAAGAGTCTCTGATGGATCCAATTGATATCCATGAATTACGTGAAAGGGGGCCTCAAAATAGAGCGGAAGAGCTACGTTTGGAAATTATGGATGCAGTTAATAATCTTGGGATCGGTGCTCAGGGTTTAGGTGGTTTAACCACAGTTCTGGACGTAAAAGTGAAGGATTATCCGACTCATGCGGCGTCCTTGCCTCTGGTGATGATTCCTAACTGTGCGGCAACTCGGCACACTCACTTTACCTTGGACGGTTCTGGTCCAGCACTGCAGGCGTCACCTGATCTGGATGAGTGGCCAGATGTTTCATGGGACGTAGGTGATCAGGTGCGTCGTGTGAATCTGGATGGGCTAACTCAAGATGATATTCAGGAATGGAAATCTGGTGAAACAGTTCTTCTGTCTGGACATATGTTAACCGGCCGTGACGCTGCTCATAAGCGTATGGTAGAAATGATGGCTCAGGGAGAGTCGCTACCTGTCGACCTCACTAATCGATTTATATACTACGTCGGCCCGGTTGATCCGGTGCGTGACGAA
>CBDUGR010000223.1:0-4820 GCA_965366515.1 uncultured Gammaproteobacteria bacterium
CTTACCCATTCCCGTCTCCCCGCTTTCTTTTTCATATTAAAGCTAGCAGGCAAATTCAGATATTGTGGCTCTGGCCAGCTTTGACCTGACAACGCCGCAAGCAGTGGGTAGGCAAAGCGTAAAAAACAAACAGCCGTGGCTACCGGATTCCCGGGGAAACCAATAAAATACTGATTATACAGCTTCCCAAACGCCAAAGGTCTGCCAGGCTTGATGGCCAGGCGCCAAAATCCGACCTCTCCACTTTGCCCTAAAATTTCCGCAATATGATCTGCATCACCCGTCGAGACACCACCCGAAGTCATAATCACCTGATGCTCCGCCGCTGCTTTTTCAAGTGATTGCGCTATACTTTTTTTATCATCCTTTAGTATCCCAAGATCCGTCGTTTTACAGCCCATGGTTTTTAACAGTGCCTGGAGCATGTAGCGGTTTACATCATAAACGCCATCTTCGGAAAGAGACTCACCAGGCTCAAAAATTTCATCTCCTGTAGAAAAAACCGCAACCTTTAAAGGATGGAAAACCTTAACTTTGGGATAACCAAAGGCCGCAATCATCCCGACATCTGTGGGCGACAAACGATGCCCGGCGCTATAAAGCTGCTGATCCTTTGTGACATCTTCACCACGACAGCGATAGTTAATTCCCTGCTTCACATCCTCCGGCAGCAAAACATCCTCATCTATTAACGTCACATCTTCCTGCATCACTACAGTATCTGCACCTACCGGGATTTTCGCGCCGGTAAAGATACGTGCAGCTGTTCCTCTGGCTAGAGGCTGATCCATCATGCGGCCCGCTCGTATATATTGTGATACAGGCACAGGCTGACCCTTTGCAATAACATAATCAGCATATGCGAATGCATAGCCATCAACCGCTGCATTATCAAAGCCAGGGACATCCCTGGTGCTATGTAGATCTTCGGCGAGGACTCTTCCTGTGGCCAGCTCTATCGGCAGCACCTCTGTTGAGCTTATTGCTTTTACCGCCTTCTTCAGCTCGGCTATAGCTTCGGCGGTGGACATCAGACGCTCTTTTTCATCAAAGCAGTCGTTAGATATTTTTGTCATAAAATGATGATTCCTTTAGGTTTACGTGTAGCAGGTCGGTTCCATATTAATCCGCAAAGAATTCCAAAATGAAATTGCCAATTTGCCGGGTATCATTGAGATCGAGAACAGGGCAGTCTCGGCCGTAGTCAGCCGAATTAATAGACTGATCTGAGGCAAAAGCGACAATACCAGGAATGTTCTCAGGCATTGGTTGATTTGATTTCGCTTCACTGGGCCTGATTACCTGAATTTTTGGGTGGCCTTCCACCTTATAGCCCTCGACCAGCACAATATCGACCTTGCCCACTTTGGCAAGCAGCTGCTCTAAGCCTGGCTCCGGTTCATCCAGGGTTTCATGAATCATCGCCCAACGAAGGTTGGAAACAACGATCACCTCCTGCGCGCCCGCTTTACGGTGTCTGTAGCTATCGGTACCCGGAACATCGATATCGAAATCGTGATGGGCGTGCTTGATCGTCGCGACGGTTAGCCCCTGAGCGTCGAAATGCTCTACCAGTCTTACTACCAGACCGGTTTTACCGGAATTTTTCCAGCCTGTAATTCCAAATACATTCATTGGCAACTTCCCAGACATCAACTATTAAGAGTGTTTTTATGAGGCATACAGAGATACTTCAGCGAAAGCAGAGTGGCCGCAGCAAGAAGCAACACCAAACCAAGCTGTAACGTAGCCTCTCCTGCCCCTTGCATGACTTGAGGGCGCATAAGGTAGTCCAGGGTTGTGCAAAGCAAAGCTAGCCCTCCCAACTCAGCAACTACCCTTCCGTAAGTAATCACTGCCAAATGAAGCAGCTGTACGCGCGCTTTCCAAAACAGCGTGGGTAACGCTTGCTGGGCATTCATTCGCCAGAAACGAAGCTGAGGCTTAAACTGTTTCCATTCAACCTCAATTATCTTTTGCGTGCCTATAGTCACTGAGGGCATCACAAAGATAACCTGGAAAGCTATGAGAACTGCGGGAGCCTCCATTAAACCAGTTACGCCTTGAGAATTACTGTAACAAAGCGCCAGGTAAACCAACAAACCGACAAGAATTAACGCTGCACCTGAAATTCGCTGCAAATAATCAAGGATTCGTTGCTTGCCATCAAAACGCTTGACCGCCAGCACCCCACCCAGGGAAAAGCCCAGCAATGTAGTGATCGCGAAAGATAACAGACTAACCATTATTGCGAGCTGCATAAGTGGCCCGAGTTTGGACGTTATGACAAAGCTCTCTATTAAGCTTGAAATAACCCCTGCCACGTTGAGCTCCATCAGATTAATTCCCGAACTTTTTTGAGATCTTCCGGAGTATTTAGATTAAAAAACGGATCAACCGGTTTGTCGTCATAGCAGACTTCAAGATAGTTGTGACGATTCAGCCAGGCGCCCATGCGACGTAAATCCTCTTCTATAAGCGCATGCCGCAGATCATCGTATAGGCTTGTCGGCCACAGTCCGAACACCGGATGTAATTGAGAACCACTTTTAGCACAGGCAATGTCACCAGATTTTTCGTGCAAGGCAGACTGAAACCTGGCAACAATATCAGTGGGGAAAAAAGGCGTATCACAGGCAAAACTGGCGAGCCATTCGCACTCAGGATGATGCTCCCTGGCCCAATGCATTCCAGTCAGAATACCTGCCAGCGGACCGGCAAAGCCTTCAACACAGTCAGCAATGACAGGCAGACCGAACTGATCAAAGCGTTGAGCATCCACATTGGCATTGATTATCAGGTAGTCCACCTGGGGTTTGGCTCGCTCAACAGTGATTTCCAGCAGTGTTTTCCCTGCTAATTCAATATCAAACTTATCTCCTCCGCCCATCCGGCGGGATAACCCTCCGGCCATCACTACGCCAACTACCGGCGCTGAATTAATTGCCACCACTCATTTTTCCTCAATCAGTATGTATTTCAATTTTTGCTGCGCAATATTTAAACTCGGGAATTTTTCCGAAAGGATCCAGCTTAGGATTCGTTAAGAAATTGGCGGGACTCTCTGAAAAACAGAAGGGCATGAACAGGCAACCTTCTGCCACTTCAGGATCCTGCCTGACTTTGACCACCACACTACCCCTGCGTGTAGAAACCTTAATCTGATCCCCCGCATGAATCTGGTAATTTCTCATATCCCTTGAGTTCATGGTAATGATTGCTTCCGGCTCAAGGGTATCCAGCGCATCCGAACGGCGAGTCATCGATCCGGTATGCCAGTGCTCCAATAATCGTCCTGTAGAAAGTATTAACGGGTACTCATCATCCGGCTTCTCGTCAGGTGGCACAATCGCCGCCGGCACAATTGTCGCTTTGCCCGTTTGTGTGGGGAAACTATCTGTGAAAACCACATCCTGCCCTGGTTTGTCCGGCGCCGCGCAAGGGTACATAACGCTGTTCTCGCGCAACAAACGATCCCAGCTGATATTAGACAGCGAATGCATTGCCTGGTGCATCTCATTAAAAACATCCTTTGGCCCGTCATAACTCCATGACAACCCCATACGCTGCGCAATCTGCTGAATAATCCACCAATCCTGCCGTGCTTTTCCCGGTAACGACAGTGCCTGCCTGCCCATTTGAACCTGACGGTTGGTATTGGTCACAGTACCATCTTTCTCAGGCCAGGCTGATGCCGGCAGGACGACATCGGCATACAGTGCCGTCTCGGTTAAGAACAGGTCCTGCACCACCAAGTGTTCAAGTCCGGCCAGCGAAGCACGGGCATGATTGATATCGGGATCTGACATGGCCGGGTTTTCACCCATAATATACATACCCTTTATCGTCCCCTCCGCTATGGCATCCATAATTTCAACCACTGTTAATCCTGGATCTGGATTCAGTTCGGTCTGCCATAATTGTTCAAACTTAGATTTAACTTCGCTTTCACAGACCTTCTTATAATCCGGGTACATCATCGGAATCAGTCCGGCATCAGACGCTCCCTGCACATTATTTTGTCCCCGCAACGGGTGAAGCCCTGTACCCGGTCTGCCTATCTGCCCCGTTATCAGGGCCAGAGAGATCATGCAGCGTACGTTATCCGTGCCATGAACATGCTGGGAAACGCCCATTCCCCAAAAAATAATGGCTGAACCCGCAGTTGCATAAAGTCGCGCAACCTGTCTGATCGTATCCGCATCAATCCCACATATGGGTGCCATTGTTTCCGGGCTATAAGCCTGAAGATGTTCTTTCAACTGGTCAAACCCCAGCGTCATCCTGTCGAGATAATCTTCCTTGTACAGGTTCTCTTCGATAATCACGTGCATCATCGCATTGAACAGGCTCACATCACTACCAGGATTGAACTGTAACATATGGGTCGCATAGGGCTTGAGAACCTGCCCTCTGGAATCGATGATCACCAGTTTCGCACCACGCTTAACCGCGCGTTTAAAAAATGTTGCGGCAACAGGATGGTTGGATGCAGGGTTACATCCCGCCACCACAATCACTTCCGCGTTATCCGCCTCCATAAAGGATGCTGAAACCGCACCCGAACCCACACCTTCCAATAGCGCCGCCACAGAAGATGCGTGGCATAGCCGCGTGCAATGATCAACATTATTGGTACCAAAACCGGTGCGTACCAGCTTCTGAAATAGATAAGCTTCTTCATTGGAGCATTTGGCGGATCCAAATCCTGCCAGTGCCTGACTGCCTTGAGATTGACGAATTTTCTGCAGACCCTGTGCGGCGAGATCAAGCGCCTCCTCCCAACTGGCTTCACGAACATGGGTATAGGGGTTGGCTGG
>CBDUGR010000224.1:0-4772 GCA_965366515.1 uncultured Gammaproteobacteria bacterium
CCATCGCGTCGCACACGGCGGTGATCGTTTTCACGATGCCGCCTTCATTGACGCCGAGGTGCTTTCTTATATCGAACAATGCACCCCGCTGGCGCCCCTGCATAACCCGGCCAACCTGCTGGCTATCAACCTCAGTCGAAGCCTGTGGCCTGATTTGCCTCAGGCCGCTGTATTCGACACCGCATTCCACCACACGATTCCCGATCGCGCTTTCACCTATGCAGTACCCAAAGCGTGGCGCGATACAGGGCTGCGCCGATATGGCTTCCATGGCACCTCTCACAAGTACGTTGGCCTGCGTGTGGCGAAAGCGTTGCACCGCCCGGTCACCGATCTGCAAATTATCAGTTGCCATCTGGGCAACGGAGCCAGTATTTGCGCAATCAATCGTGGATTCTCGATTGATACCTCCATGGGCATGACACCCCTGGAAGGGTTGGTGATGGGTACGCGCTCCGGCGATGTCGACCCAGGGTTGTTCGCCTACCTCTCCCGGGAACTGGGATTAGACGCTGAGACGATAGAAAAGCAGCTGTATACTGAAAGCGGCCTTACAGCGCTGGCGGGTACAGAGGATATGCGCGATGTCGAAAAAATGGCGGCAGACGGCAATGCTGATGCCCAGTTGGCCCTGAACGTCTATGCATACCGCGTGCGCAAATACATTGGCGCCTATGCCGCGGCGATGGGTGGCGTTGATGTCATCGCTTTTACCGGAGGAGTTGGCGAGAACTCCGCTTCTATGCGTCGCCGGGTGTGCGATAAATTTGAGTTTCTGGGGCTGCATTTGGACGATGACCTGAATCAGGCGGTACGCCTCCAAGGTTATGAAGCGCCGCAACTGCAGTCCTTTGACTCGCGTATTAAAGTGATCGTTACCCAGACCTGTGAACAATACATGATTGCACAGGAAGTCAAACACAGCCTTAATCGACAACAGGCACAACAAAGCCATGGTAACAGCTGGAACATTCCAGTCGCCGTCTCTGCGAGACACGTTCATCTATCAGACAAAGCCGTTGCAACTCTATTTGGCGCCGATCATCAACTCACTAAAGCGCGCTCATTGACACAACCAGAGGGCTGGGCAGCGAATGAAACCGTTGCGGTTATCGGTCCCAAGGGAACACTTGGGAAAGTACGTATTCTCGGCCCAACGCGTGACCAGACACAGATTGAGGTCTCCAAAACAGATACTTTTACACTCGGCCTCGATGCTCCTGTGCGCCCCTCAGGAAAATTGGAGCATACGCCCCTGGTAAAACTGCACGGTCCGGCCGGAGAATTGGAAACCAATGGACTGATCATTGCTGCCCGGCACATTCATATGAACGCACAGGACGCTGAAAAAATGGGCCTTAAGGATGGCGACTATGTCGATGTCCAGCTAGGCAATGGCGATAGAGGCGTCGCTTTTTCCAACACGCTGATTCGCGTGAAAGACAGCTACGTTACAGAAATGCATATCGATACTGACGAAGCTAACGCTGCCAATATCGCCTTTGCCACCAAAGGACAACTGGTCATTAACGAAACGAAGGCAAAAGCGGATATCGTGGCGAGGAAAAATATGGAACTCAACGGAAACAATGCAGTTTAATGGGTGAAATGCTCTCAGCCATCCCGGAGTAAACTGAAAGTCCGCTCCAATCGGAGCCCGGCACTAAACTCTGATCATTGATTCGATATCAGCTTCAACCCCATTAAAGCCATAAAACCACCAGCTGCGCGGCAGATATACAGGTTGTATTTCGCATAGGCCGCCTGTGCTTTTTTTGTCGAAAGAACGATAGCTACCAGTGAGTACCAACCGGTATCAATCGTAAAAGCTAGCAGACAGAAAATTCCGTAGGAATAGCTGGGTACTTCAGCGGGCAAGAAAGCTGCGAAGATACCAACGAAAACGATAGCTGTTTTTGGATTGCTTAATTGAGTCGCCAGCCCAACAACAAAAGAGTGAACAGCACCTCTGCGTTGATCTAAATTGTCAGTTTTTTGAACCACAGAAGCATGAGCGCTTCCCCATATCCTATAGGCGAGAAAGCAGAGATACAAACCACCCAACAGTTTCACTGACAGGTAAACCCATGGCACGGTTTCCAGCACAACATACAGACCGGCGGACGCAATTATCGCGAACATCGCAGCACCAATACCCATACCGACTGAAGCGGCAATGCCGTCCGCTCGCGATTTCGACGCAGCAGTCTGGGCAATCAAAATGAAACTTGGACCGGGACTCATGACTCCCAATACCAGTGAAATCGATATGGGTAATAGAAACAGATATTCGGTCATTACTTTCTTCTCTACCAATAGGTGTGGCAAGACGCACACCAAATAATCAACCTTAGGCCCTCCTCCCTTTACGGTCAATAAATTTAGCGCTACGAATTTCCAACCGAAGTGAACATTTACATCTCCCCCAAATTTCCCGCACGGTTAGATCCAAATGAAGAAAAGGCGGGCATGATGACCGAATTTCAGACCCAGTGATTCGCATTCAGAGCAACTGGTTATACACTGGAGTATGCGAAAAGCTTGTTTTAACTGTGTTTATTGCAGGTTATAGTGACAAGGTGAGGCAACACCCAACAGGGGTCAAAATGACGAACTCAACCTATCTCTTCAAACCGATAAAAAATCTGGTGGGTCAGTTTGAACGGCTGATCAAGGGCAGACTTTGGTTAAAAGTTTTGATCGCTTTGGCTCTGGGGGTGATTTCTGGGATTTTACTGGGCCCTGATCTGAGTTTGGTTTCAGCGCCGGTGGTAAAAACAGTTACCGCGTGGCTCGCTTTGCCGGGGCAAGTATTCCTGGCAATTATTCAAATGATTGTAGTGCCGCTAGTTGTTGCATCCATTGTTCGGGGGCTGGCAGCAAACAATAATCCCGCTGCAATGAAAAAAAATGGTGCAATCGCCCTGATTTTTATTGTCATCTCTACGGCAATAGCTGCTGCTATTGGCATCCTGCTCGCATTAAACATTCAACCAGGAAACTATATTGATGCAAGTGCGTTATCGGATGTTTCGACCGCACCTTTAACAAGCACCATTGCAAACGGATTCCCGGAGATATCCGAGCTACCCGGGAAGGTCTCTGCGTTGATTCCCAGAAACCCGCTTGCATCAATGGCTTCGGGGGAGATGCTACAGGTCATACTGTTTGCTGCTGTGCTCGGCGCGGCATTGCTGTCAATCCCCGCCAAACAATCCAAGCCGTTATTCGACCTGTTAGGGGCGTTGCAGGATGTGAGCCTGCGAATTGTCTCATGGGCAATGCTGCTGGCGCCTCTTGCGGTTTTTGGCCTGATCACCAGGTTGGTCGCAAACCTTGGTATTGACGTGTTAGCGGGTATGGCCATCTATGTGGTCACCGTCCTGCTCGGGTTGCTAATCGTAGCCTGCCTCTATCTGGTGGTTGCAAAATTGACTCTGGCACAGCAACTGAAAGAGTTCTTTGTTAACGTCCGTGAGTTGTTGCTATTAGCCTTTTCCACCAGCAGCTCAGCAGCAGTGATGCCCATCACTTTGCAGGTGGTCGAAGACAAACTGAAGGTCAAACCGGAGATCGCAAGGTTTCTGGTACCACTCGGTGCCACGATCAATATGACCGGCACAGCGCTCTATCAGGGTGTCGCTACGGTGTTTCTTGCACAAGTGTTTAATGTCGATCTGAGCCTTTCCAGTTACCTGTTTATTGTCACGATGGCCGTAGCAGCATCAATAGGGTCTCCTGCTACACCTGGTGCAGGTATCATTATTTTGAGTATGGTTTTGGAAGGAGTGGGAATTCCTGCGGCCGGTATCGCTCTAATACTCGGGGTTGACCGAATTTTGGATATGAGCAGAACCGCTTTGAACGTGCTAGGAGACGTTGTCGCCTGCACCACGGTTCAGTTCTTCTCATCCGGCAGCACCCTGGAAACGCCTGAAGAAACAGTGCCGGAGGGCGCTGCAGGATAGCGGATTACATAGTCGTCGTAAGCAATTAAAGTAATTGAAACCTGACTGAGGTGGATGGCGAATGACAGCAGACCACAAGAAACAAGGTCAAGCAACCCCGACTGAGCAAGAGTTACGATCTATTGATGCCTATTGGAGAGCATGTAACTATTTGGCGGCCGGAATGATCTATCTCCAGGAGAACGTACTCCTAACTCAGCCCCTGGAAACCAAGCACATTAAAAACCGATTGTTAGGTCACTGGGGGGCCAGTCCGGGGCTTTCGTTTATGTATGTTCATATGAACCGCATGATCAAAAAGTACCACCTGAACGCTATCTTTGTCGCGGGCCCGGGCCACGGCGCACCGGGGGTGCTGGCACCGGTCTATCTGGAAGGTACCTACTCTGAAGTTTACCCCGATATCAGCCAGGACCAGGCCGGAATGCACAGGCTTTTTAAGCAGTTCTCTTTTCCCGGTGGAATCGGAAGCCATTGTACCCCGGAGTTACCTGGCTCTATTCACGAGGGCGGTGAGCTGGGTTACAGCATATCTCATGCTTTTGGGGCGGCCTTTGATAACCCGGATTTAATCGTAGTAGCTGCGGTCGGAGATGGCGAAGCGGAAACCGGCCCATTAGCTACTTCATGGCACTCAAATAAGTTTTTAAATCCCATACGTGACGGAGCAGTACTGCCAATACTTCACCTGAATGGCTATAAAATCAACAACCCACCACTGTTGTCACGTATCCCGCACTCGGAGCTGGAAGCCCTTTTCCGTGGTTATGGCTGGCAGCCTTACTTTGTTGAAGGGGAGGATCC
>CBDUGR010000225.1:0-4764 GCA_965366515.1 uncultured Gammaproteobacteria bacterium
GAAGGATTCGAACCTTCGAAGGCTGAGCCGTCAGATTTACAGTCTGATCCCTTTGGCCACTCGGGAACCCCTCCATATACTTTGCGATTGACACCGCCAAACAGGCGAAATACCAACCTTTAACTCATATTTTCCGCCGCTGCCAAATGACATTTGTTACTGGAGCCCCCTATCCGAGTCGAACGGATGACCTACTGATTACAAGTCAGTTGCTCTACCAACTGAGCTAAGGAGGCTAAACACGTAACAGCTTGAAAATTAGGGGCGCAATTTTAGTAGAACTATCCAACCGAAGCAACTGATTTACAATCTTTTTGGCGATACTTTACTTGAGGGTATCTTTCTCGTACTTTTATAAGGATTTCTGATATGGGTATTTCGTCATTCACAGGCCATATTACCACTTCGTAATAAGCATAACTATTTGATTTTTCAGTCATCTTGATTTCAACACCCAAATCTACCAGCGTCTGCCCAAGTATTTTCGCCTGCTCTTCATGCTCATAGACACCCAACGACAGGCCATTAACCAAATCGCCATCGCCTATTAAAAATGCATTTACACCTCTTTCCCTGATTTTGGCCATCATTGATAGCGCAGATCTCGCCGAATCCAGTGGTTCGATATAAGCCCAATACCGTGGCTGGCGACTAACTAAAATCTCCTCAACCGTTGCCTTAAAACCCGACTGAGTGAAAAACCCGGCAAAATCATCTTTCTGGCTGGGCTCAAGAAAAGGACCGAAGACCAGACAGCCCGCTTGATCCATACTTCTTTCTTCTAACGGAACTGGCGGTAACTCTTCCACCGCATCGCTAACCTGATTTTGCGAATCCAACTCCACCTTCCTGTTTTCAAAAAGCACCGCCTCATCCATCGCTTCTGACAAAAGCCGTATCTCTGTCGAACCTTGCGGAAATTGCTTATCCCTTTTAGGTACCGACGACGCAGAGTTTTCAGGCACGAAAATCAGCTGCCACCCCAAATACCCCATATTGATCGCCAATAGCGAATAAAATATCCAGCGCATCGTGTTAAACTAGTTTCCCATTTGAGCAAACCACCATTTAAGGTAGCGCAATAGCCAATCCATCCAATACCAGATCCGCGTTATATGTCACTTCCAGGGCTTTTGGCAATGACAGTTGCGAGCTAATTAAATCAACATCACCGCCGGTTAAGAATACCACGTAAGTCTTGTGATCATTGGCAAGTTCTACAAGAATCGAATCGACAAAATTCACCGCCATACGTGAAATACCATGGGTCACTGCCTCGTCCGTATCCAGCCCCCAACCGGTATTACCCGCCGGGAGGTTGCGGGTCATTAATATTTGCCCCGTATCCCCTAGCAGCGTGTTTTTCATAAGGTTGAGTCCCGGGACGATATAGCCCCCCAGATGCTTCCCACCTGCTTCAACTATATCTGCGGTGATTGCGCTACCACAATCGATAACACAAAAAGACCTGTCAGTACAATGCTGTGCCGCCAGCATAGCCAGCCAACGATCAACGCCCAAGCGACCCGGATCCGGGTAAGAGATCGTTAATTGATCATAGCTCTTTTGCGTTTGTGCAAACCTCGCGTGCAACCCGAGTCGCTGCTTTAATCGATTCCCCAATAATTTCCTGACCGCCTCTCTCGCCACGCAGGAAATTCTTGTCTCCTGGACATGATATTCCCGAGCTTTTTCCAGTGCCGCCTCGAATGATTCCAAGCTAGAACGCTGCGTTGCCAACAGCACCAACCCGTTGGCGTCAACAATGCGCCATTTAAGTGCCGTATTCCCGGCGTCAATTTCCAGAATCATTGAGACACCCTTACGCTTACCTCTCCGCCCCTGAATGCCTGAATACCCGACTCGCTTGCAATTAATAGCTCGCCCGAGTCAGAAACACCCAGCGCACATCCCTGCACATTCCTATTGGCTAGACTGAGTAGTACTTCGCTCCCTGCTATAGCATCCAACTCCTGCCAATGCTCTCTAAAGCCGGCAAACCCTTTCGCCTGAAAGACTGGCAACACTTTCGCCAACTCTGTCAACAGCTGTGCTGTTAGCTGATTACGGGATATCTCTTCATCACTGATTTCAGAGAGGCTTACCCAGCTTTGCTCGATAGCGGACCCATCAATGCGCGTCATGGCCACATTAACACCTATCCCAATAATTACGCGCATTGGCCCGGACATCTCACCCTCTAACTCAAGGAGAATACCAGCCAGTTTTTTCTGCTGATAAACCAGATCATTCGGCCATTTTAATCCGACTTTAATACCTGCCAATTTATTAATGGCGCGAGCAACCGCAATCCCAACACAAAGGCTAAGACCATCAAGAGAGCTGGCCATGTCTTCAAACTCCCAGACGAGAGACAGGTAGATATTCGAACCATAAGGGCTAATCCAGCTTCGACCTCGACGCCCACGCCCGGAACTCTGTGTCTCAGCCAGGCAAACATAAGGCGCAATTTCCTTGGCCTTTACTTCATCATTGGTGGAGTTCACCCGCGTCTTGATATCCATGCGCCTAAAGAGCTTTTCAGTACTTTCATCCAGGCACTCTCGAATCAATTTTTCTGAAAGCAGCTCTAATTTTCTACTCAGGCGATACCCTTTGCCTTTCACCGAATGAATTTCAAGCCCCAGCTTTTCCAGCTGGCCTATCTGTTTCCATACCGCAGTGCGACTTACGCCAAGACTTTGCCCTAATGACTCTCCTGAGTGAAACTCTCCATCAGCCAGGATTTCTATAATTCGATTAGCATCCACAATTCATTACGCTTAAACTAAAGATGCCGAATCATAACAAAAATCTTTCGATTATTGGCTATTTAGTCGCCGACAATATCTTTTGTGCCGCTAACAACCAACAACCATTGGGTGGATACTACGACAATGACCACTTTCCCTGATACTGACCAGCTCATTTTGGTCGATGAGGACGACCAACCTATTGGCACGATTTCAAAGACCGCAGCACATTTGGGTGAAGGTGCCCTGCACCGTGCTTTTTCGGTACTTATCTTTAACCGCAATGGAGAACTATTACTGCAGCAACGCAGCGCGGACAAACCCCTTTGGCCACTTTATTGGTCCAACAGTTGCTGTAGCCACCCCAGGCCAGACGAAACGGTGACTGAAGCCGCCCAACGAAGAATCAAAGAGGAGTTAGGGTTTGATTGTGAAGCCGAATACCTCTATAAATTCACCTATCGAGCTCAGTATCGGGACATTGGATACGAGCATGAGGTTTGTCACGTGCTGGTTGGCTTTTCAAATCAGACAGTGAATGCAAATCCCCAAGAAGTCGCTGACTGGCGTTATATTTCCGCTGAAGATTTATCGAGCGAAATTGAGGCGAACCCTGACAGCTTTACTCCCTGGTTCAAGATGGAATGGCAGCAAATCAAGGCGGATCATTTAAAAGCATTGCTCCATAGCCGCAAAGACCCCTGAGTATAATCAATCATACACGCATCGACTCAATCTTAGTGAAAATTGCACATCAACAAAATTGCTTACTCCGCCCCTAAGAATATGGCAGCGAAAAGACCTGCCTCCATCTCTAACTATAACGTGGATTCATTTTGAGTCGGTAACGCAATACTTGAGTTAAATATATCCCGATACATTTTCCAGGCATTCTGTTCGCGAATCCATATCACGATATACTTGCCACGATCCTTTAATTCGCCTTCCGGAGTCTTCAGGAAATAAAACCCTAGCTCATAGGCATAGTCGCCAAAAGATGATACTTCATCAGTTTCCAGAGACGCTTTAAGACCTCCTGAGATCACTGTTTTCCAGAATGCCCTCACCTCGTTAGCACCTACAACCATATCGCCGTTAGGCGGAAGCACAGAGCCGTGCTCACTAAAAAAGGATACGACCCGATCTATTTCTCCGGCATTCATCGCAGCCACAAACTGCTCGTTGGAATTTTCAATCTCTGACCTCAGATCTGCAGCCAGCAAAACACTGCTTACTCCCAGCCAAAGGCTTATGATACCAAACACAAAATTTATCAACTTTGTTTTAAACAACATCAACCTGACTCCTGCCTATTAAAACTAAAGCGAGCCTCCCCATGCCAAAAATGGCACGGGAAAGCTCAGAGGGGGACTGTGAAACCTAGAAGTTGTATTTAAGGGACAAATACCACTCGTTGGGACGTGCGTAGACCGCTTCGGTATAACCTACTCCGGGCTGAAAAAACCCTGTGATCAGGTGCTCTTCATCGGTCAGGTTTTTACCACCCAGGGTCGCCGTATAATGCGCGTCCGGGCTAATCCAACTGATCGACGCATCAAGGAGTCCAATGCTCGATTGGGTCAGAAGATCGGTATTTTCAGCATTGTTGTAGATTTTGCTTTTATAGGTATAGTCACCGCGAAGCACCAGACTTCCCGCATTATTGAGCGGGACGTCATAGACAAAACCAAAGTTAATCGTACTCTCCGGCGCGTTAACCAGATTATCACCAAGCTGTGATGGCTTTTCGTCATACTCTCCATCCAGCAACCCAACAGCCAGTGTTAATTGCAGGCTATCTGTCACCGCCGCCATCATATCCAGCTCAAACCCTTTGATACTGGCTTCAGCAGCATTTGCAGTTATCGGCGCAACACCAGATTGTATGGTTACCTGAAGGTCCTCAAAACTGGTATCAAACAATGCAGCATTTAGACGCAACCGGTTATCAAACCAGCTCGATTTAACACCTACTTCAAACGTGCTAGCCTCCTCCTCGTTAAACGGGAAA
>CBDUGR010000226.1:0-4754 GCA_965366515.1 uncultured Gammaproteobacteria bacterium
GTACCGTCAAAATCAGACGTAGACGAGAAGCAGATGCTAAACGCGAAACGACTATATGGCTGGCAAAAGACTGGGATTATTTGGTCGCACAAATTCAACAAATTGAGAATAGTAAATCCTATACCATTCAGCTAACCAGTGGCGAACTGGACGGCACAACAATTACTGGACTGGACCAACCTGCCGGAGACGACAAGAGTCAACCGGCCACCCCATAAAATCAGGTTTTAGGTAAAGTAACTCCGGTTTGCCCCTGATATTTCCCACCTCGATCCTTATAGCTGGTTGAGCACACCTCATCAGACTCGAAAAACAGCATTTGTGCGATCCCTTCATTGGCGTATATCTTTGCGGGCAAATTGGTCGTATTGGAAAACTCCAGCGTCACATGCCCTTCCCATTCAGGTTCCAAAGGTGTCACATTGACAATGATTCCGCATCGGGCGTAAGTAGATTTGCCCAGGCAAACCGTTAGTACCGAACGGGGAATCCGGAAGTATTCCACGGTTCTCGCTAACGCAAAAGAGTTGGGTGGAATGACGCAAACCTCACCTTTAACATCTACAAAACTTTTCTCGTCAAAGTTTTTCGGATCTACAGTGGCAGAGTGAATATTGGTGAATACCTTAAACTCATCGGAACAACGAACATCGTAACCATAACTCGATGTACCGTAGGAAATGACGCGATGCTCGCCATGTAACCTCACCTGCCCCGATTCAAAAGGTTCGATCATCTGATGCTGTTCCGCCATACGGCGTATCCAATTATCTGATTTAATACTCATTTAGCGCACTTCCAAATCTGATTTTGAGTTACATAAAACGGCCAGCATCCTGCCATAACTGGCACCTTTTCTCCAGAGATTTGTCCTGTTTTGCGTTCAGGCCGACAAACCGATTTATTGACGAATCCCGAAAAGTAGCCTAAATATTTGTTATGTAAAGATTTTTAATAGCGTTAAAGTAACCTCTTATGCAATCAGTCCAACGTCATAGAATTGCTGAAATTTTACAGGTCAGCAGGCCAGGAGATAGATTTAGTCGTACTATAGATCTTCTTCTGATTCTGTTGATTTGTCTAAATATTCTTGCGGTTATTATGGATTCGGTCGCAAGCTTTGCTGCCAATTACAGAACTGAACTCGACATATTTGAACTATTTTCTGTATGCGTCTTTACCGTTGAGTATCTGCTACGGGTCTGGGCCGCTATAGAAATGCCCGATAACAAATATCATGACCCCATATTCGGGCGTTTGCGCTACATGCTGACGCCCATGGCGATTATCGATATACTCGCTATTCTGCCCTTCTATCTCATTTTGTTTGTCAATATTGACCTGCGATTTTTACGCATCTTCAGAGTGCTGAGAATATTCAAACTTACCCGTTATTCCGGCGCTATGGGTGTTGTTATCAATGTGCTGAAGGAGGAGGCAGACTCTTTCTTTGCTGCGTTTTTTGTATTAATTATTCTGCTGGTGTTAACTTCAAGCGGTATATACCTGCTGGAACACAAGGTACAGCCAGAGGATTTTGGCAGTATTCCCCAAGCCATGTGGTGGGCCATGGCCACCTTAACCACTGTAGGTTATGGTGATGTGGTTCCGGTCACTGTAGCGGGGAAATTCTTCGGTAGCTGTATCACCATTATTGGCATGGGTATGGTAGCACTCCCCGCAGGTATCCTCGCGTCCGGCTTTTCAGACCAGCTGCGGCGTCGGCGTGAAGAATACAATCTTAAACTCGATGTAGCGCTTGCAGATGGCATAATTACAGAAGATGAACAACTAGAACTGAATCAGCTCCGCCAGCAGTTGGATCTTAATCAGGAAGATGCTGAGCTGTTACTGCGCGCCGCTTCAAGGACCGTGGTTCGAAAACTTTCCCAATGTCCGCATTGTGAAAAAGAGATCAACGAAACCCATCTCGAATAACCTTAACGAGATGGGTTTTTAAAATGCATCCCCTGCGTCGAAAACAGTAGTTTAATCGCTATACATCACAATATTAGGCTTTTTGACAGCTTTTTCCCTGTTTTGACGATCCAGTTCAGCGCCTAGTTTCCGTGCCAAAGTGCGATAAATTGCCGCGATGTCACCCTCCGGGTGCGCGACAACTGTTGGTGTGCCACTATCAGCCTGCTCTCTTATAGAAAGGTTCAAGGGCAACGAGGCCAGCAACTTGGTTTCATATTGAGATGCAATTGCTTCACCACCGCCCGAGCCGAACAGGTGTTCAATATGACCACATTCCGAGCAAACATGAACACTCATATTTTCCACCACACCCAAGACTGGAATCTCTACCTTACGGAACATTTCTATACCCTTTTTCGCATCCAGTAAGGCAATGTCCTGAGGAGTTGTGACGATTAGTGCGCCTGCGACAGGTACTTTTTGTGATAATGTTAGTTGGACATCACCGGTACCTGGCGGCATATCAACAATCAGATAATCCAAATCGTGCCACATCGTCTGATTGATCATTTGCTGTAACGCACTGCCCGCCATCGGTCCACGCCAGACCATGGCTGTATTCTCGTCAACCAGATAACCCATCGACATGGATTGCAGGCCATGTGCAACAATAGGCATCCAGAACTGTTCGCCTTTAACTTCGGGCCGAACTCCATCTTTAATACCCAGCATGATTGCCTGACTGGGACCATAAATGTCCGCATCTAAAATACCGACCCTGGCACCCTCTGCTACCAAAGCCAGCGCCAAATTGACTGAAGTGGTCGATTTTCCCACGCCGCCTTTCCCGGAAGCCACCGCAATAATATTTTTCACAGTTGTGAGGTTTTCCACATCCTTTTGAGCATCATTCGCTAAAATATTCCAGCTTAACTTTACGCGAATATCTTTTCCCGTCGCCAGCGGCTGCAGTAGCTCCTTTAGCGTACTCTCAATCTGTGTCTTAACACCTGCCGCGGGGTATCCCACTTCAATACTGACGTCGATGCTTTCTGTTCCAATAGTGATCTCTTTTAAAGCATTTGCCGTTATATAATCCTGCTCTAGATTAACATCCTGGTACCCGGCAATAGCCTGCTCAACCTGCTCACGCGTTACTTCTGACATAGAAAAACCTCAAACCTCAATTTGTGAATGGTTTAAATATGGGGGTGAAGAATGAAAAAACAAAGGGAGGAAGGCAAGATTATTACAATTAATGTCGATGAACCGATCAATGAGCAGCTCGCTTGACTGCCTCGTTTCCAGAATAAATCCATTTGCGCAGCAGATCAGATGTGCCCTGAATGTTTGGTTTACGCTTTGATCAATTCGGTTCCTCATATGTAATGAGGTAATGGAATAAATCCACAGATCCTTAACAAAACTACTGCAAAAACACAGCCTTGGCTGTTATAGTTGCCGGCTCATCCGAGACTAAGATAGATTCCGAGAAGAAATGAGCGATACAACCGCAAAAACCCCAAGAAAAATCCTTGTTACCAGCGCCCTCCCTTATGCAAACGGACCTATTCACCTTGGTCATATGCTCGAATATATCCAAACTGATATCTGGGTGCGCTTTCAGAAACAAAAGGGCGAAATATGTACTTACGTTTGTGCTGATGACGCGCATGGCACGGCTATTATGCTCAAAGCGGAACAACAGAATATCACCCCGGAAGAATTGATCGAAGAGGTAAAACAAGATCACCTCGAGGACTTTGAGAGTTTTAGTATTGATTTTGATAATTATTACAGCACCCACTCTAAAGAGAACAAAGAGCTTAGTGAGCTGATTTACAAATCCTGTCTGGATCGGGGGCATATTGCTGAGCGTGAAATTACCCAGGCTTATGATCCCGAAAAAGAGCTTTTTCTGGCAGACCGGTTTATCAAGGGCAGCTGTCCCAGATGTAAAACTGCCGACCAATATGGTGATAATTGTGAATCCTGCGGAGCCACATATGACGCCACCGAGCTCATTGACCCTAAATCTACCTTATCTGGTGCTGCACCTGTTGAAAAAAAATCGACGCACCATTTCTTTAAGCTGCCTGATTTTGAGGAAATGCTACGTCAATGGACACGCAGCGGCAGCCTTCAGGAATCGGTTGCCAACAAACTTGCAGAGTGGCTGGATGCAGGATTGAAGGAGTGGGATATCAGTCGAGATGCGCCCTACTTCGGCTTTGAAATACCGGGTCTTAAAGGCAAATATTTTTATGTGTGGCTGGATGCGCCGATTGGTTATATGGCGAGCTTCAAGAACCTGTGCGATCAAAGAGAAGACTTGGATTTCAATGAGTATTGGGATAAAGGTTCAACCACAGAGCTTTATCACTTTATAGGCAAGGACATCATCAATTTCCATGCGCTTTTTTGGCCGGCGATGCTCAGTTGTGCCGATTTCAGAGTCCCCACCGGCGTGAAAGCCCATGGCTTCGTGACAGTCAACGGGAAAAAAATGTCGAAATCGCGCGGCACCTTTATTAAAGCCAGAACCTATCTCAACCACATGAATCCTGAGTATTTGCGTTACTATTTTGCGGCGAAACTTTCCTCGGGAACTGAAGATCTGGATTTGAATCTTGATGATTTTATGAGCCGGGTGAACTCAGATCTGGTAGGCAAGGTGGTTAATATTGCCAGTCGTTGTGCCGGTTTCATCAATAAACTTTTTAATAGCCAGACCTCTTCGGATTGCTCTGAACCAGAGCTCGTTAACGAATTTATCAAGGCTGGTGATAGCATTGCTCAACACTACGAAAATTTGGATTACAGCAAAGCTATTC
>CBDUGR010000227.1:0-4752 GCA_965366515.1 uncultured Gammaproteobacteria bacterium
GCTGGTTTGCGTATAATCCGGTAGCACCAGACTGCACCAAAGCGGGGGTGTTAGGCATGGTTCTGACCACGGGTAAATCATCACCTAGCCAGTCGATCAGGTTGGACACTTTGATGCCTGCGGCGATAGAGATGATCAAGGGGCGTTTTTGTCGTACGGTGCTTGAAAGCGGAGCGCAGACCGCATTCATGACCTGTGGTTTGACTGCTAAAATCAGCGCGTCAGCTTCGGCAATGGCCTGCTGGTTATCTGTGGTTGTATGAATGCCGTTTTCCTTTTTTAGCTTAGCCAGCTGCGCACTGTCGGGGTCAGCAGCATGAATCAGGGATGCGGGATACCCCTGCTCGACTAGACCGCCTATGATGCTGCTCGCCATGTTGCCGGCACCGATAAAGCATAGTCTTGCGCTCTGATCTGTTAATTGTTTAATGGTCATAAAACACCGATTCCTTAGTCGTGAGTGTCGCGAGAGTTGTTATTCTTGCGTGATCCGAAAATAGCAGTTCCTACGCGCACCATAGTCGCACCCTCAGCAATAGCGCATTCTAAATCATTTGACATACCCATCGATAGAGTGTCGCAGTCAATACCGCTATGCCTCAAATGAATCATGGCCTCATAGAGCCGATGGTATTCCAGTTTTAGTTGTAGGGCGGATAATGAGGGAGATGGAATGGCCATCAGGCCGCGAAGTTTGATCTGTGGCAGTTGTTCAATAACTGCAGCAAAATCGTCTAGCTCTTCGATGGCAATACCTGATTTGCTGGATTCGTTACTGATATTGATTTGAATGCAGACGTTAAGAGGTTTGGTATTCGGGTTGCGTTGTCCGTTGAGTCGATTGGCGATCTTGATTCTGTCCAGGCTGTGAACCCAAGCGAAGTTATTCGCAATATCCGCGGTTTTATTTGATTGAATTGGGCCGATAAAGTGCCAGCTGATATTCAGGTCCGATAGGCTTTGCTGCTTGGCTAAGGCCTCCTGTAGATAATTTTCACCAAAGCAGGTAATTCCTGCGTGGTACGTTTTTCTCACCTCATTTGCCGTTCTGGTCTTGCTAACCGCTATAAGCTGTACTATACCCGTTGTACGGCCTGCTTTTTTTTCTGCGGCATTGATGCGTTTTTTTACTTGGGTAATATTGTCTTTAATGGATGTACTCATAAAAATTCTGGAGTATGCTCAAAAAGTTGCCGGAAGAGAGGAAGGCTAACATTAATTGAAAAATAATTGAATGGTGAATAAACGCTATGGATATAACGGAATTACTTTCGTTTACCGTTAAACAAAATGCGTCTGACTTACATTTATCGGCGGGTGTGCCACCGATGATTCGAGTGGATGGTGATGTGCGCAGGGTTAATGTTCCTTCGATGGAACATAAGGAAGTACACGCGCTTATCTACGACATAATGAACGATAAGCAGCGTAAAGATTTCGAGGAATATCTGGAAACAGATTTTTCATTCGAAGTACCCAATGTAGCGCGTTTCCGGGTGAACGCCTTTAATCACAACCGGGGTGCCGGTGCGGTATTTAGAACCATTCCCTCGAAAGTGCTGACCATGGAAGATTTGGGGCTGGGCAAGATTTTCAGCGAGCTGGCAATGCTACCGCGGGGTTTGGTGTTAGTGACCGGGCCAACTGGCTCGGGTAAAAGTACAACGCTTGCGGCGATGGTGGATTATGTTAATAATATGCGTTACGACCATATCCTCACCATCGAAGATCCCATCGAATTCGTTCATGAAAGCAAAAAGTGTTTGATTAATCAGCGTGAAGTACACAGGGATACTTTCGGTTTTAGCGAAGCTCTGCGTTCCGCTTTACGCGAAGATCCTGATGTGATTTTAGTGGGCGAAATGCGTGATTTGGAAACAATTCGTTTGGCGCTGACAGCTGCGGAAACAGGACATTTGGTTTTTGGCACTTTACACACCACCTCAGCTGCAAAAACCATTGACCGGATCATTGATGTTTTTCCCGGAGAGGAGAAGTCTATGGTTCGATCCATGTTGTCAGAGTCTTTGCGGGGAGTAGTGTCACAAACGTTGTTGAAGAAAAATGGCGGCGGGCGAATTGCTGCGCATGAAATAATGATCACCACTCCGGCGATTCGTAATCTGATACGTGAAGATAAAATTGCTCAGATGTATTCAGCGATTCAGACGGGAGCGGCGCATGGTATGGTCACGCTTGATCAAACCCTCAAGGATTTGTTGGTTAAAGGGTTGATCTCTAAAGATGCGGCTATGGAAAAGGCACAAAATTCAGATACCTTTATTGGCTAGTTAAGAATCAGGAAGGTTGTGGGGCACAGGAGGTAGATTGTGAATCTCGACAAGATGTTGCAATTAATGGTGGATAAGCAGGCGTCGGATCTGTTTATAACAGCGGGTTTGCCCGCCAGTATTAAGGTCGATGGCGTTATCTATCCGGTGACAAAGGATGCGATGAGCCCCGAAAAAGCACGAGAAACCGTTTTGGGGGCGATGAATGAGGCTCAGCGTAAAGAGTTCATGTTGAGCCATGAGTGTAACTTCGCTATCAGCGCGCGTGGTGTTGGTCGGTTTCGTGTTAGCGCATTTTATCAGCGAAATCTGGTGGGCATGGTGCTTCGGCGTATTCAAACGAATATCCCGGTATCAGGGGAGCTGGGTCTGCCGCCCATAGTTGATCAACTGGCCATGACCAAACGTGGTTTGGTCATCTTTGTGGGGGCCACAGGAACGGGTAAGTCGACTTCGCTGGCATCTATGATTGGTTATCGCAACGGAAACTCAAATGGCCATATTATCAGCATTGAGGATCCAATTGAGTACGTGCATCAGCATCGTGGATGTATCGTTACTCAGCGTGAAGTCGGTATTGACACAGAGAGCTTTGAAATCGCATTACGCAATACCTTGCGTCAAGCACCTGATGTGATACTCGTCGGCGAGATTCGGACGCGTGAAACGATGGAGCAATCCATCGTCTTCGCCGATACAGGACACTTGTGTCTGGCGACATTGCATGCCAATAACGCTAACCAGGCATTTGGCCGGATCCTTAATTTTTTCCCCGCAGATAGGCACCCACAAGTATGGATGGATTTGTCACTCAACTTAAAAGCGGTTGTAGCTCAGCAATTAATTACCAGACCTGACGGTAAAGGTCGACAGGTAGTAGTTGAGGTGCTAATCAATACACCTATTATCGCCGATCATATTCGCAAAGGTGAAGTGCATCTTCTGAAAGATATCATGGCGCGCTCTACCGAGGTCGGTATGCAGACCTTTGATCAGGCGCTGTTTAAAAGCTATAAAGCAGGCAATATCAGTTATGACGAGGCTTTGCGACATGCGGATTCCATGAACGATCTGCGATTGATGATCAAGCTTGATTCAGATACGCACCTAGAGGATGCGATGGATATTGCTGATAAGTTGACCTTGGAGGGCGCAGGCTTAAACGATAGGGGATTTTAGTCGGAAATAAATCAGGGTGTGGGTCATCCCGCCCTGTCTGTTATTAGTTGGTGTGCTGGTGTACTTTCCGCCCTGCGACCAGTGTATACCGCACCCTGCCTTGAATTTCAGTATTCAGCAGAGGAGTATTCTGCCCCTTTGAAAAAATAGTCTTTTCGTTGAGTAACCAATGCTCATCAGGATCAAAAATACAGATGTCGGCAATGTCGCCGATGCCCAGCGCTCCGCCCTTGATACGGGCTGCTTTCGCGGGTCCAAAGGTAAGGCGCTCAATGAGCTCGGTGAGCTCAAGAGTGTTGTTTCTCACGAGTTCCAAACCATAAGGCAGCAGTGTTTCAATACCTGAAATACCAGGTTCTGTTGCCGCGAATGGAGCCATTTTTGCCGCGGTTTCATGGGGTTGGTGATAGGAACAGATGGCACTGATTACGCCCTGCTTAACGCCCTGTAGAAGTGCACGGCGATCCCGTTCCGATCGCAAAGGGGGCTGAATATGGTAGAGCGCGTTAAAGTCATGGATGCAGGTTTCTGTAGATATTAGATGTTGTACTGCCACATCCGCTGTTATCGGAATACCCCTGTCTTGGGCTTTGGCAATTAGCTCAACAGATCGAGCTGTGGAAAGCTGTCCGAAATGCGCTCGGACACCGGTTTGTTCGACCAATAGTAAATCACGTGATAACGCAACGGTTTCCGCCGTTTCAGGAATTCCTGCCAAGCCGAGTCGCGTGGCGTAGGGGCCATCGTGGACACATCCGGATTGCTCTAAAGTTACATCGGTTGAGCTGAAAAATACGGTTATGTCGTGTGTTGCTGCATATTCCAGGCAATGCAGCAATACGGCATTACTCTGATAGGGGCGACGCATGTTCGAAACCGCAATGCAACCAACTTCCTTGAGCGCATATATTTCACTTAGCTGTGTGCCTTGCAAACCTACCGTCATCGCACCTATTGGGTATAGATGGCAAAAATTGTTCTGCCGTCCAAGGTCCTGAATGAGTGTTGCGACCGATGGAGAATCAATTGCTGGCGTAGTGTTCGGTGGGCAGCATAGCGAGGTGACGCCCGCCGCTGCCGCAGCCCGTGTTTCTGAGGCTACGGTGCCCTTGGTTTCGTGGCCGGGTTCCGGGATACTGGCTGAAAGGTCTATGAAACCGGGACATATAATGAGTCCCCTGGCATCGATAGTTTGTTCAGCGTTAAAAGACTTTGCGTTTTCCCCGATGGCTACTACTTTGCCTTCGGCAACGTAAAGATCCGCCGTCATATCGACTTTGTG
>CBDUGR010000228.1:0-4750 GCA_965366515.1 uncultured Gammaproteobacteria bacterium
ATCATTCTTGAGCAACTGGCGTCGAGTTATGCGGTGATAACCGAAGACGAGAAAGAGCTGGGTGTTTGTATGGTTGATATTGGTGGAGGCACCACCGATATAGCGGTTTTTGTTGATGGCTCCATTCGACACACCGCAGTTATTCCAATCGCCGGGGATCAGGTCACTAATGACATAGCCATGGCATTGAGAACGCCTACCCAGAATGCAGAAGAGATAAAGATAAAGTACGCCTGCGCCCTGACTCAGTTGGCAGGGCCGGAACAAACCATAAAAGTCCCGAGTGTCGGCGACCGACCACCGCGTGATTTATCGCGACAGGCATTGGCTGAGGTCGTTGAGCCGCGCTACGAAGAGCTGTTCACGCTAATTCAGGCAGAATTAAGGCGTAGTGGATTTGAGGACCTGGTGGCAGCGGGCATCGTGTTAACCGGGGGTACTTCAAAAATGGAAGGTGTGGTGGATCTTGCGGAGGAGATTTTTCATATGCCAGTAAGGTTGGCGATACCTCAGGGGGTAGACGGGTTGCTGGATATTGTAAGAAACCCAATCTATTCAACCGGTGTGGGGTTGCTGATCTATGGACAAAAGCAGAAGTTGGAAGGCGGAGAGGACCCTAAAAAAGGGTTGAGTGTTGCAAGTGTAATTGGGCGAATAAGAAGTTGGTTTAAAGATAATTTTTAATCCTATAAAAAAAGTTTTACAAATTAAAATTAAATATAGTAAAGGAGATGGCCATGTTTGAACTTGTAGATAGTGTTCCTCAAAGTGCGGAAATAAAAGTGGTGGGCGTTGGCGGAGGCGGTGGCAATGCGCTGAAACATATGCTCGAAAATAATGTGGAAGGTGTTGAATTTATTTGCGCGAATACGGATGCTCAGGCGCTCAAATCGATACCAGCCAAGACCATATTACAGCTGGGCGGTCAAGTCACCAAAGGGCTGGGCGCTGGAGCTAATCCGGAAATTGGACGTCAGGCCGCGATGGAGGACTGTGATCGGATCGCCGAAGTATTGGAAGGCGCTGACATGGTGTTTATTACCGCCGGCATGGGTGGCGGTACCGGTACCGGCGCCGCGCCAGTGGTGGCCCAGGTTGCTAAAGAGCTAGGTATTCTTACCGTAGCTGTGGTGACGAAACCCTTTGCCTTTGAAGGGCGTAAGCGTGCGCAGATTGCCGAAGCAGGCATCGCAGCATTGGGTGAGTATGTGGATTCCTTGATTACTATTCCGAATGAAAAATTGATGACAGTACTGGGTGAGAATACCAGTTTGTTAAAAGCGTTCGGTGCGGCGAATGATGTATTGCTAGGTGCTGTGCAGGGTATTGCGGATCTCATAATACGTCCTGGAATGATTAATGTGGATTTCGCTGATGTGCGTACCGTGATGTCAGAAATGGGGATGGCAATGATGGGCAGTGGTTTTGCCTCCGGAGAGTTTAGAGCCAAAGAAGCGGCCGACGCTGCTGTACGTAGTCCATTACTGGAAGACGTAAATCTTCAGGGAGCGCGCGGGATACTGGTCAATATCACTGCAGGACCTAGTTTGTCGCTGGGTGAGTTCTCTGAAGTGGGTGAAATTGTAGAGGATTTCGCGTCCGATAATGCAACCGTCGTGGTGGGTACGGTTATTGATCCAGAGATGGGTGATGACTTGCGTGTAACTGTTGTTGCAACTGGTCTGGGTGACGAAAGGCTGAAGCCTAAGATGGAAGTAGTTGAACAAAAGCCCCGAGCAGATGGCAGTGTTGATTATGGAAAGCTGGATCGCCCAACTGTAATGCGCAAGCAGGCAATGGGTAATGCGGCAATTGACCATAACTCTGCTGCTGCGAGAGATATGGACTATCTGGATATCCCTGCATTTTTGCGTCGCCAGGCTGACTAGATTGAGTCATAATTCCGCACTGGGACTAGGCCATCGTCTCAGTGCGGACCCTTTTATATGATGTTTGGCTAGGCAAATTGTTTTATATAGTTAACAGTTTAATGGAAATTTGATAGTATTCGCGCCTGATTTTAAAAATAAGACCCTTTTGAGCCCCTATTTATGATTGGACAGCGTACGTTAAAAAACACAATAAGAGCGACTGGTGTTGGTTTGCATTCGGGCGAAAAGGTTTATCTTACGCTTAAACCTGCGCCTGCGGATACGGGAATTGTGTTCTGTCGTACTGACCTGGATCCTACTGTAGAGATTCCGGCTTTGGCGGAAAATGTCGGGGAAACGACGCTTTCTACCACACTAATCAAGGATCATGCTCGGGTCGATACGGTTGAACATCTCTTGTCGGCGATGGCTGGTCTTGGTATTGATAATGCGTACATCGAGTTAAGTGCCGCGGAAGTGCCCATAATGGATGGTAGTGCTGGCCCTTTCGTGTTTCTGATACAGTCTGCGGGAATTCAGGAGCAGTCGGTAGCCAAAAAATTTATTCGTATCAAGCGCAAAGTAAAAGTTTCAGATGGTGATAAATGGGCGAGCTTTGAGCCTTTCGATGGCTTTAAAGTCACCTTTACGATCGATTTTGATCACCCGGTTTTTCGCGGGCGTATGCAGGAAGCTTCGGTGGATTTCTCATCGACCTCTTTTGTCAAGGAAGTAAGTCGAGCTCGTACTTTTGGATTTATGCGTGACTTTGAGTATCTGCGTTCCCAAAATCTGGCGCTGGGAGCCAGTATGGATAACGCAATTGCTGTCGATGATTATCGGATCTTAAATGAAGACGGCCTGCGCTATGACGATGAGTTTGTGAAACATAAGGTGCTGGACGCTATCGGTGATCTTTATTTGCTGGGCAATAGCTTGATCGGAGAATTTAAGGGATTTAAGTCCGGACATCGCCTTAACAATATTCTTTTAAGAGAGCTTATTGCTCAGGAAGATGCATGGGAAGTGGCAACTTTCGATAGTATTGAAAATGCACCCATATCGTATTCGAGACCTGTACTTACCGGTTGATCCAAAGCAGGCTGAGAAAAGCCTGTCCCTATCTGTCTCCTGTACCTATCTATAGGCACTTACTCTTTAGGCACCTGTCTTTAGGTATATATCTTTAGGCGCTCAACTTTCATTTTTGTCGCTTTTGTCGGTGATCCGCCAGATTGCGCATGGCCTTTCCGAGAGGTGAGTCACCAAAAGAATCAGCCATCTGTTCAAGGTGTTGGCAGGATTCTGCTGATATTGATTGTGCCTTAATCTGAGGTTTTGGAATTTGTTTGGTTGGCCTGACCACTACCTTGATGTTATGTGCTTTCGCGAAAGCGGGTATTTTTGTAAGCCGTTCAATCAGCATTTTCTGCTGATATCTCATTCGTGTCGCCCAGACAGCTGATTCAGCATGGAAAAGCAGTACGCCGTTCTGATAATTAGCCAGTTTGCAATGATCCTGAAAATTTTCCGGCAGAGTTGATCTGACTTTGTCCTCAAGCTTAATTCGCGCGTTAGCAGCAGTAACCAGTTTATTCAGGTTAGGCCCGGATGAACTAATCAGTCGGTTTATTCTGTGTGCTGCGCTATAATTGTCTCGAGGCATATCCGCATTATACTATTGTGAAAACAGAGAAAAGGTCAACAGGGTAATTTTATCCCGTAGCTTATGAATATCATTATTGTTAGCAGAAGGCATGGTAAAGCGCGAACCCTATCGCTGGGAAATCGGTTGATTGTGTTGGCTGCTCTATGTTTTTGCACCTTTACGATCATCTCTTTTGTGGTCGGGTATCAGTACGCCGTCGATAAAAGTCAAATCAATCTACAAAACCAGTATATCAATTCCTGGTTAGCAGATTTGTCCTATAAAGATGGCCAGTTGAAACATTTGGAGAAGGAATCAAGTGAACAGTTTGAATCGCTAACGATCAGGTTGGCGAAGTTGCACGCGAAATTGATCAGGCTGGATGCCTTAGGTGAACACTTGGCAGAAGCAGCTAAGCTTGAGCAGGGAGAGTTTGATTTCTCCAGATCGCCGGCAATTGGCGGTCCTACTGGCGATTTTGAAGGCATTGCCTATCAGCCGCCAAAGTTTATGGAAGAGATCAGTCGATTGGCGCAAGAAATAGAGGCGCGCGAACAGGAGCTTGAATTTCTCAATATGCTGCTAGGTAATAGTGCTTTTGAAATTGAGCGGTATATATCAGGCCGGCCTGTAAAGTGGGGTTGGGTTTCGTCCAGCTTTGGCAGACGGGTAGATCCTTTTAATGGACGCATTGCCTGGCATGAAGGGGTTGATTTTGCCGGGAAGGAGAATTCTGATGTTATAGCCGTGGCGGCTGGAGTTGTAACCTGGGCCGGGCCTAGGCAGGGATACGGAAATCTGGTGGAAATCGATCATGGCGATCGGCACGTGACGCGCTATGCCCATGCTAATAAACTCTTGGTGGGTGTAGGAGATGTCATTGAAAAAGGTCAAACGATTGCGTTGATGGGAAGCAGTGGTCGCTCGACCGGGCCACATGTGCACTATGAAGTGCTAAAAAACGGCCACGCTGTTGATCCGGCTATTTACATCAAAAGAAAAAGTCGATAATTGTCGTCTTGGTTATCTGGCACAACATATTTTTACCCCGATTACTTGTGAAATACTCAATTGACTCAATATAAGAAGGTTATTACGGGGTAACCCTGCAATCATTGGTTTAGCCTTTGGTTGAATCAGTTTACAATACTCAGATTTTGTCCAGCGTCCTTTGTAGGGAGGTGGATATTCTTTTGCTCATTTATGTGAAGAAACCATGTTAGGTAAAGCG
>CBDUGR010000229.1:0-4728 GCA_965366515.1 uncultured Gammaproteobacteria bacterium
CATCTGGATCAAGGCCAACTTCCTCAAGTGCTGCGATGAGTTGCTGTTCGTGTTTAGCCCGATTATCCGGGTCATGAACCGCAAGCCCTTCAGAGACAATTTCTGAAATAGACATGCGAGGGCTCAGGCTACCAAAGGGATCCTGAAAAACGATTTGAATTTCGCGACGTAACGGCTTCATCTGGGCATGGCTCAGGCCATCCAGTCGGTTGCCATTAAATTGAATCTGACCCTTGCTTTCGATCAGGCGGATCAGGGCCAGCCCAAGGGTGGTTTTACCGGAGCCACTTTCGCCTACGATACCCAGTGTTTGCCCCTGTTTGATGGTGATGTTGATATTGTTAGCGGCTTTTACGTAGTCAGCTACTCGGGCAAACACACCTTTTCTGATAGGGAACCAGACGTCCAGGGACTTGGTTCGCAGCAACTCCTTTGCATTGTCCAGTTTCGGCGTTGGTTTGCCTCGAGGGTCTGCATTTAAGAGTTTCAGGCTGTAGTCATGCTGTGGTGCCGAGAAAATCCTCTGGGTTTCTCCCGACTCGACGATTTCGCCCTGATGCATGATGCAAATTTGATCACTGAAATGGCGTACGATGCCCAGATCATGGGTGATTAAAAGTATCGCCATGCCCAGTTGTTGTTGCAGGCTGGCTAACAGGTCCAGTATCTGCGCCTGTATCGTCACATCCAGCGCCGTTGTTGGTTCATCGGCAATAAGAATATCAGGCTCATTGGCCAGCGCCATGGCAATCATGACGCGCTGTCTTTGGCCGCCTGAAAGCTCATGGGGATAAGCCTGCATCTTTTGTTGTGGTGATCTTATGCCTACCATCGAGAGCAATTCCAGCACCCGGTCCGTAGCTGCCTTGCCATTCAACCCCTTGTGTAATTTAAGCACCTCGCGAATTTGCTTGTCCACCTTGTGAAGTGGGTTCAGCGAGGTCATGGGCTCCTGAAAAATCATCCTGATCCGATCGCCGCGCACTTTTTGCACTTGCCTGGCGTCCATCTGCATAATGTCTTGGCCGTTAAACAGAATTCGGCCGCTTGGATGATGTGCGGTGGGGTAGGGCAACAGCCTTAAAATGGATAGTGCCGAAACGGATTTACCTGACCCTGACTCACCGACCAGCGCCAGCGTTTTGCCTCTTTCTAACTGAAAGGATATATTCTTGACTGTGTGCACCAGCTGATTATCGACTTTGAAGTCGACGCTGAGATTCTCGATTTGCAGCAATGGGGGCGCGTTCAAAGCAGTGTTTTCCTTGGATCAAAGGCATCGCGTGCGGCTTCACCAATAAAGACCAGCAGAGTAAGCATGATCGATAGCACCATGAATGCGGAGATGCCCAGCCATGGCGCTTGTAAATTGGACTTTCCTTGTGCGACTAACTCGCCCAGTGAGGGTGAGCCGGGCGGTAATCCAAAACCCAGAAAATCCAGGGCGGTGAGTGTGGTAATTGCGCCCGTCAGAATAAAGGGTAGAAAAGTCATGGTGGCGACCATAGCATTAGGCAAGATGTGTCTGAACATGATAGTGCGATCACCCAGTCCCAGTGCGCGGGCTGCACGCACATACTCAAGATTCCGGCCACGCAGAAACTCGGCGCGCACTACGTCTATCAGTGCCATCCAGCTGAAAAGCAGCATGATGCCGAGTAACCACCAAAAGTTGGGGACTACGATACTGGAAAGAATGATCAGCAGATACAAGCGTGGCATGCTCCCCCAAATCTCAATGAAACGCTGGCCAATAAGGTCGACTTTTCCACCATAGAAGCCCTGCATAGCACCCACAGCAACACCGATCACTGAGCTGATAATCGTCAGGGTCAGACCAAATAAGACGGATATTCGAAACCCATAAATGACCCGGGCACTGACATCGCGAGCCTGGTCATCGGTACCCAACCAGTTTTCCGCCGTGGGAGGAGAGGGGGCGGGCTGGTCCAGTGAGTAATTGATGGTGTCATAGCTGTAGCGTATGATTGGCCAGAGCATCCATCCTTTGTCATTGATCAGATCTGCGACAAACTCGTCCCGATACTCAGCTTCGGTTTCGAACTCTCCACCAAAGGTGGTTTCCGGATAGGCCTTAAAGACCGGAAAATAGAGAGCCTCCTCGTAAGAAACTAATAGCGGTTTGTCATTGGCAACAAATTCGGCAAACAGGCTGAGCGTAAATAGCAGCAGGAACAGCCAGAACGAGTAATAACCTCTCTTGTGGGACTTGAATACTTCCAGCCTGCGCTGATTGATTGGGTTGAGTTTAGATCTAGGCATGACTGGGGTCAGACCTCTCGGCTTTCGAAATCAATACGCGGGTCGACCAGACTATAGGTGATATCGCTCACCAGCTTAATAAACAGACCCAATAGCGTAAAGATAAAGAGTGTGCCGAAGAATACCGGATAATCGCGGTTAAGCACGGATTCGAAACTTAATAATCCCAACCCGTCGAGCGAGAAAATAACTTCAATCAGCAAAGAACCCGCGAAAAATATTTCAATAAGCAGTCCTGGAATGCCGGCGATTATAATCAGCATGGCGTTGCGGAACACGTGCCCATAAAGCACCTGCTTTTCCTCTAACCCTTTAGCGCGAGCCGTGATCACATATTGTTTGTTGATCTCGTCCAGGAAGGAGTTTTTGGTGAGCATGGTTAGCGTGGCAAAACCACCGATCGCCATCGCTGTCACAGGTAATATCAAATGCCAGAAGTAGTCGAGAACCTTGCCTGTGAGACTTAGTTCATGCCAATTAGCCGAGGTGAGACCGCGTAGTGGAAACCAATCGAAGTAACTACCTCCGGCAAAAAATACAATAAGAAATATAGCGAATAGAAAGCCGGGGATAGCGTAGCCGACAATGATCAGCGAACTGGTCCAAAGATCAAAGCGTGAGCCGTGTTTCACCGCTTTTTTGATACCCAGTGGAATGGAAATCAAATAGATTAACAGCGTACTCCATAATCCCAGTGATATTGAAACGGGCATTTTTTCCAATATGAGGTCTGTTACCTTTGCATCGCGATAGAAACTTTCTCCAAAATTAAGGCTGCTGTAGTTCTTGAGCATTAGCCAGAAGCGCTCGTGGGCCGGTTTATCGAAACCGTAAAGGCGTTCTATTTTGGCAATAAGTTCCGGGTCTAACCCTTGGGCACCGCGATACTTGGAATTTTGGCTGCTCGAGCTGCTACGTACTTCACTTTGACCTGAGCCACTGATGCGCGATGTACCGCCGGTATCCAGCCCCTGTAATCTCGCTATTGTCTGTTCAACCGGTCCGCCGGGCGCGATTTGAACGATTGCGAAATTGATCAGCATGATCCCGAATAAGGTAGGAATCATGAGTAACAGGCGGCGTATGATATAGGCAGACATTGCTTTTAATTAGGTCAGTATTGTTAGAGTTTTTATTGTTTATACCACCAGGTATCCAGACCCAGACTAAATTTTGGCGCGATTTCAGGCCGTTTAAATTTATTCCAGTATGCAATCCGGTGACTGCGATTGTGGAATTGAGGAATCACATAGTGCCCCCATAGCAGCACTCTGTCCAGTGCCCGTGTTCGGCTAATTAGGGACTTGCGGTCGGGCGCGCTGATGACCTGTTCTATCAGGGCGTCTACAACTGGATCTTTGATCCCCATTCGATTTCTGCTGCCAATACGTTCCGCTTCACTGGAATGCCAGAAATCCCTTTGTTCATTGCCTGGGGAATTTGATTGGCCAATCGAGGTGACTATCATGTCGAAATTAAAGTTATTAATGCGATTGATATACTGCTGAGGATCAACAATGCTGACCTGCATTGTTATACCCAGGCGTGCCAGATTTTTTTTGAAGGGGAGCACAACTCGCTCGAGTACTGGGCTCACCAGCAGTATCTCAAAAATGAGTTCTTTGCCGCTGTCGACATGGGTTAGCTTGTTGTTTCTAATCTCCCAGCCAGCCTGTTTCAGCAGTTTGAGCGCTTGCCTTATATTCGCCCGAATATTGCCATTACCTTCGGTGCTGGGTGGTTGGTATATTTTAGTGAAAACTTCTGCCGGTAATTGAGTGCGATAAGGATCGAGAATTTTCAGCTCCTCGTTACTGGGTAATCCGCTCGATGCCAATTCGGAATTTGAAAAGTAGCTATGGGTACGGGCGTAGGCACCGTAGAAGATATTCTGGTTAGTCCATTCAAAATCAAAGGCATAGGCCAGTGCCTCGCGAACTTTCGAGTCTTTAAATACTCCCCGTCGGGTATTATAGGCAAATGCTTGCATCCCGGTGGGCTGTTGATCCGGGATTTCTGCCTTAATCATTTCTTTTTTATCGAACTGAGGACCGGTATAGGCGGTTGCCCAGTTTTTTGCGGAGTTCTCGGCGCGAAAATCATACTCGCCGGACTTTAAGGCCTCCATTGCCACATTCTCATCCCGGTAATAGTCAAAAGTAATTCGGTCGAAATTAAAGCGCCCTTTGTTAACCGGCAGGTCCGCTGCCCAATAGTCCCTGTTGCGTTGATAGGTGATCGACCGACCCGGATCAATGGATCCAATATGATAGGGACCGCTACCGATGGGTATATCCAACGATGTTTTACTGAAATCCCGCTCAAGCCAGTAATGCTTGGGCAATACCGGCATCTCCGCAATAATCAGGGGCAGCTCTTTGTTTTCATTTGTGCTAAAGAAGAACTGAATGGTGTGCTGGTCTATCACCTCTACTTTGGCTACGT
>CBDUGR010000230.1:0-4725 GCA_965366515.1 uncultured Gammaproteobacteria bacterium
CGAGTTCGAACGCTGACTCGCTCTTGTGAAGCACCGCGGCGTCGAAGGTGCCGCCGCCGAGGTCATACACAGCGATTCGCGACCCGACGGGGACCCGCTCCTGGTCGGCGTAGTGGACGGCCGCAGCCTCGGGCTCAAACCGCACGTCTCCAGCGGTCAGGTGCGGATCATCAACTTCTATATAGGGCGGATTGCTCAGGATTAAATCAAAATCCTGTACAGGCACGTTTTGAAACCAGTCACTCACCACACAAAGCACGTTATCCAGCACCAAACTATCACGATTGCGGTCCGCTAATTTTACAATCTCTTTGGATTGGTCAATGGCTAGCACCTGCCAATTGGGCCTTTCGCTGGCAATGGCTAATGCAATCGCACCCGTGCCGGTTCCCAAGTCCGCAATCAACCGCTTTTCATCAGCTGCGAACAGATCTATCGCAAGTTGTACCAGCAACTCTGTTTCCGGACGAGGAATGAGCGTCTCTTTATTTACTTCCAAATTGAGCGACCAAAATTCTCGATTACCCACTATGTAAGCAACGGGCAGACCGTCGGCCCGTTGACCCATCATCAGTGCAAAGGCTTCTTGCTGCTCACTGGAAAGTACTTCCTCCGGCCAGGTATAGAGGTAGGTTTTATCTCGCTGCATCGCCTTGGCCAATAAAACCTCTGTATCCAGCCGAGCGGTATCACTAACCTGCTGCAAATCGCTGGCTTTTGCCAACGCCTGCTTAATCGTCGTCATCTATTGCTCTGACGACAGCGCTGCCAATTGATCAGCCTGATGTTCGTTGATCAGCGCCTGAATCACCATATCTACATCCCCTTCCATCACCTCCGGCAACTTATAAAGGGTAAGATTAATGCGGTGATCCGTAATGCGGCCCTGAGGGTAGTTGTAGGTGCGAATACGTTCCGAACGATCTCCGGAACCGACCAAACTTCGCCGCTCATCAGCCTGCTCGGACTGTTGCTTTGACTGCGCTGAACTCAGCAGTTTTGCCTGCAACAGGGACAATGCCTTCGCTTTGTTCTTATGCTGCGACCGCTCATCCTGGCACTCCACAACGATACCACTGGGAATATGGGTGATACGAATTGCCGAATCCGTTTTGTTAACGTGCTGTCCACCGGCACCCGATGCCCTAAAGGTATCAATTCTCAGATCGCTTTTATTAACCTCCACTTCATCCAGGGTATCCGCCTCAGGCAGAATCGCAACCGTACAGGCTGAGGTATGAATCCGCCCCTGGGATTCGGTTTCTGGAACTCTTTGTACCCGGTGCGCTCCAGATTCAAATTTGAGATTCCCATAAACGTCCTTACCCACTACGCGGGAAATAATCTCTTTGTAACCGCCATGCTCACCGAGATTTTCACTGATAATTTCAATTTTCCAGCCTCGACGTTCCGCATAACGAGAATACATGCGGAACAGATCACCGGCAAATATCGCCGCCTCATCACCCCCGGTGCCGGCACGAATCTCCAGAAAGGTATTGTGCTTATCATTCGGGTCCTTGGGCAATAACAGCTTCTGCAAGTTCTCGGTCAGCTCGTCTATTTTCTGCTTCGCATCGCGCAGTTCATCTTCGGCCATTTCACGCATGTCAGCATCGCCATCCTTGAGTAGATCCTGGGCCTCCTGCATATCTTCCTGCACCTTCATATATTGCTCAAAACACTGCACTACCGGTTCGATCTCGGAGTATTCCATGGAATAACTACGAAATTTGTCCTGGTTGGCAATTGTTTCCGCATCGCCCAACAGCGCGGCCAGTTCTTCATGCCGATCTTTCAAATGCTCAAGCTTTGATACAATTGACGCTTTCATTCGCTATTTAAAATCTCAAAATTAGTATAAGGGTAATGGCTCCCGTCCGAGCACATAGGTTTAACTGTCCGTTAGCTGTTTCGATCGACATCCTGATTAGACAGCTCGAATAACTCTTTCGCCCAGTCCATCACCTCCCGACGACCTTCAGCAGACGCCCGCTTTAATTGCACGCTTGGCGAATGTATCAATTTGTTGGTCAGTGCTTTGGCAAAATAGGTCATCACCTGCTCAGGACTCTGTCCATTGTCCAATTGCTTTAATGCTCGATCCAATTCATTGTCTCTGATCTGTTCTGCTTTCTCTCGATAAGCTTTCAGTGTTGCCACGGCATCGAGTGCACGCAAACTACGCAACATACTGATCACGCCCAGATCAACCAACTCCTGAGCTTCCTCGGCCGCAGTCTGACGCGATCGCAGGTTTTCATCGATGACCTGTTCAAGATCATCCACTGAATAAAGATACACGTCGGAAAGCTTCCCGACCTCTGGTTCTATATCTCTGGGAACCGCAATATCGACCATATACATTGGGCGATGCCGTCGTTTTTTTAGTGCCCGCTCCACCACACCCTTACCCAGGATAGGTAGTTGACTGGCCGTTGAAGCGATGACGATATCGGCACTTTCCAGCTGTTCCGGTATCTCTGAAAGCAACACAGCCTTTGCACCAAAGTTATCAGCCAACTCCTTGGCCCGTTCCAGAGTACGGTTTGCCACCACCATTTTCTGAACACCGTTTTGCTGTAAATGGCGCGCAACCAGATCAATGGTCCTGCCCGCCCCGATCAGCAGGGCCTCAGTCTTGCTTAAATCAGCAAATATGCGCTGCGCCAGGCTCACCGCTGCATAGGCCACTGAAACTGGATTTTGACCAATTGAAGTCTCCGTGCGCACCTGTTTAGCTACGGCAAAGGTATCATGAAACAACCGCGTCAGGTAGCGACCAACGGTATTGGCCTCATTCGCCACCGCGTAAGCAGATTTTATCTGCCCCAAAATCTGAGGCTCGCCCAGCACCATGGAATCCAGCCCGGCTGCAACACGCATAATATGCCGTATTGCTTCTTCGTCCCAATGTACATAGCTGCACTTCTCCAGCTCATCATGGGAAAGACCGTGGTGATCACCCAGCCACTCTAGTACGGCACGACTGCCTTTCAGCTCTGAAACACAATAAAGCTCTGTCCTGTTACAGGTGGAGACAATCGCGACCTCATCCAACTGCAGGTCCGCACAGACTTTTTGTAATGCCATGGGCATATCTTCAGGAGCAAATGCTACCTGTTCCCTCACCTCAACAGGTGCAGTCTTGTGATTAATACCCAGTGCCAACAAACCCATCAGTTGCGTCAATTGCCTCAAATTCAATACGAAACGCGAATTATATAGAAAGGATACCGCCTGAGGCTATTGATACCGTGAGATTTAGCCGAATCAAATAAAAGATGGCATCATTAAAGGCTTACTCTTGGCCCTGAGTAAAGAGCTAAACACTACTCCACCCCACCCGGAAGATCTTATGAATAGATCACCTCGGTATAAATCACTCATAAAATTTTATTTATTTTGCCAGCACTATACCTAAGCAATTAGTCAGAGGTTGCCTATTAATTACAATTAGCCATTGATACCCGTAATAGCTTAGAGCACCTGCTTAGTCACATCGAGTCAACGTTTGAAAGTGGAAATTATTTACCACAAGCATTACTATCTCTGTTCGTTCGTCAGGTGTGTGTAACTCGGATACCCCTCATCAATTCCTTAGCATTTCATGCGTAGTTCTGAGAAAACATACCCTCTGGTAATTTTGTATAACAATTTCGCAAGTGACAGGTTTTGACTATTTCAATTAAAAACGGATTCTATGGACATCTTAGAGTTTGCCTGACGTGGCTCTTACCATTAATCATCCTTCTCAGTAATGGCTGTTCCACATTGGTTGGTTCAGCGACAGAAGGCCTCGCGTCCAGCCTATCCAGCGCGATTCTTAACAGTGACGATATTGAAACCGTTGAACAAGGCTTGCCTGCGTACCTTTTATTGCTGGATGGTCTAATTGAAAATGATCCGCACAACACTTCATTGCTGATGGCGGCCGCAAAGTTAAACAGTGCGTATGCCAGCATATTCCCACAAAGCCAAGAGCAGGCAATAAAGCTTTCAAACAAGGCACTAAACTACGCAAAAACGGCTATATGTCAAAAAGAAAAACGAGCCTGTGCGCTGCAAGAGCAGCCCTTCGAGATATTCGAGAATATAGTTCTTCAGTTCAAACCGTCTCAGGTTGATGTCCTGTACACCCTCGGAGCAACATGGGCCAGCTGGATTGAAGTCAACAAGGCAGACTGGAACGCAATTGCAGATATCGGTCATGTCAAAAGCATTATGGAACAGGTAGTACAATTAGACGAAACCCACGAAGCTGGCTCTGCACATCTTTATCTTGGAGTACTAGACACCTTGCTGCCACCAGCGCTGGGTGGAAAACCCGAGCAAGGGAAATCACATTTCCAACGTGCCATTGAGCTCTCAGGAGAGAAAAACCTGATGGCAAAAGTTACCTATGCAAAAAGCTACGCTCGCCTGGTATTTGAGCGCGAGCTGCACGATCAATTACTTAAAGACGTGATCGAAGCAAAACCCAGATCAGCTGGATTTACACTGATTAACACCCTCGCCCAACAACAGGCGAGGGAACTATTAGGCAGCGCCGATGACTATTTTTAAGATTACCAAATAGCGGCAGAGCATCCTGCGCCTGCGTCAAACCATACTCGACACCTATTTAGCTCAAAGGAGTATCTGTGAAGTTTATACAGCTAATCGCCCTCTCTCTTTTACTTTCGGCATCTGGCGTGCATGCCATGGCGTTCAAAATAGTCACCC
>CBDUGR010000231.1:0-4722 GCA_965366515.1 uncultured Gammaproteobacteria bacterium
GCCAGGGGGGCCGACCAACAACAGGTTATGGCCGCCAGCAGCGACAATTTCCAGCGCTCGTTTCGCCTGATGCTGCCCTTTGATATCTTTTAATGACCTGTTGTTTGAAACAATAGGAGCATACTCTTTGCGCTGGTATTCATTCAGTAACTGCTGGCCGCATAAATGCGCAGTGATATCGAGTAGGTGGTTGATCGCCAGTGTTTTTGAGTTTTGAGGCAATGCAGCTTCCTGTGAATTTTCCATAGGTACAACAAGCGTACGGCTTTTTGTCTGGCATTGAAGTGCGGCGGGTAGTGCGCCCTGAATGGATCGTAAATGGCCCGTTAATGCGAGTTCGCCTAAAAATTCGTAATTGTTCACCGACTCTTTTGGAATCTGCCCTGTGGCGGCCAGAATACTCAAGGCGATAGCCAGGTCAAAACGACCCCCTTCCTTGGGCAAATCGGCGGGTGCCAGATTGATAGTGACGCGTCGAGTTGGAAATTCGTAATGGGAATTGATGATAGCGCTGCGTACGCGATCCTTACTTTCTTTAACCGCTGTTTCCGGTAGACCGACGATAGACAAGCTTGGAAGCCCATTGGAAATGTGTGTTTCTACGGTAACCAGGGGCGCATCAATGCCGAGTTTGGCGCGCGAGTAGACAATCGCTAAATTCATACTTCCTTCCTTGGAGTGGCTGAGTTTTGCTTTTTGTTTGGCCCGGTGGGCCTAATGGAAAGATTTTAGCATGCGTTAGTACCCAGTTGCAGAATCCTTCAGCTGTTTATTCTTTTTTTGTTCGTTTGCTGCGAGCGGGTTTTTTTGCAAGTTCCTGTTCAATTTTTGCCAGCGCCGCTTCCATTTTATCCAGTTTTGCCCGCGTTCTCTTCAGTACGGCGACCTGATTGTCGAACTCTTCCCGGCTGACCAGGTCCAGTTTGTCAATTGTGGTTTGCAGGATTAGCCGAATATTCTTCTCAACCTCCTGCTGGGTGTTTTTTACTGATTTGGGTATTGAGTCGGCAATTTGTTTGCCTATTTGCACAATGATGTCCGGATTAATCATTTCAATTCTCAGATCATAAATGGATATCTATATTAACACGGGTGTGAATTTTCGAGCGCTCACCAGTGCTGTATTTTGCCAAGTAGTTCAGAATTTCCATGCACCAAATATGGATTATGACCTTGTATAGCTGCACCAATAAAGTGCGCTGTTTCTTTTGTTTTTCGTTGGCAGGCTTTAACGCCTTGTTATTAAAGGAAAATAAATTTTGGCACAGTATGTGCAAACTATTGGTTAATAAATTTAGTTTTAGTCATTGTTCAATTTTGAGGGAGATTCATAAAATGAAAAAATTCACGAAAGCAGTCGTTGCCAGCTTGTTGCTTGGACCTGCGCTGGTTATTGCCGACGATGGTGCAGAGACTGCGAACACAGCCGGATTTAACCTTTCTGCAAACATTGGTTTAACCAGCGACTATCTTTATCGAGGTTTATCTCAAACGACGGGTGATCCTGCGATTCAAGGCGGCTTCGATTTGACCCATGAAAGTGGGTTCTATCTGGGGATCTGGGGTTCGAATGTGGATTTTGCAGACAGCCTGGAAATTGATTATTACGGCGGTTATAGCGGAACGCTTAACGAGGAGTTTAGCTACGATTTGGGAATTATCTATTACGACTATCCATCAGATCCGTCCGATCCTCAGGGTGATTTTGTTGAATATTACGGCAGTGTTAGTTGGAAAAACCTTACGCTTGGTTTGAGCTATTCGGATGACTTTTTTGCAGAAACCGGAGAAGCTTATTATTACTACGGGAGCTATGACATTGAGTTACCGATGGGTTTTACGGCGTCCTTACTGCTGGCGCAACAGAAGTTTGAAGAAGCCACCTTTGGCAGCTCCGATGATTACACCCACTATGGATTATCCATTACTAAAGAAGTTTTGGGTGTAGAGCTGGGGTTGAATTTTAGCGATACCGATATCTCAAAAAGCGACTGTGCTGGCGCAGGATTCTCACGCAATGATTGCGACTCAACGGTGGTTTTCTCCATCACTAAATCGCTTTAATGCCAGGGTTGAGATAGCGATGAAACTAATACTGGCAGTGATTAAACCTTTTAAGCTTGATGCTGTACGAGAAGCGCTTTCAGAGGCGGGTATATCCGGTGTTACCGCGATAGAGGTCAGGGGGTTTGGTCGACAGAAGGGCCATACGGAGCTATATCGAGGTGCTGAGTACAGCGTTGATTTTCTACCGAAGGTTAAGCTGGAAATCGCAGTTTCAAATGACCAGCTTAATGTGGCGATGGAAGCGATTTTGAAAGCAGCTAATACTGGCAAAATCGGTGATGGCAAAATTTTTGTGATTGATCTTGAAAAGGCGGTACGTATTCGCACAGGTGAGACGGGCGATGATGCGGTCTAGCAGCTGAGTCGAAGCCCAATTTAAATAAGCTGTGCCCATTGAATTGACGGAGGTTTTGTGGAAAACAATATATTTCAACTACAGTATGCCATTGATACTTTTTATTTTTTGATTTGCGGTGCACTGGTCATGTGGATGGCGGCGGGATTTGCCATGCTGGAAGCGGGTCTGGTGCGATCAAAAAATACCACAGAGATTCTAACCAAAAACGTGGCGCTGTATGCGGTGTCCTGCATTATGTATCTGGTGTGTGGTTACGCGATCATGTATCAAGGCGGGTTTCTGCTCAGCGGGATTGATGGGGGAGAGAAGCTGGTAGAGGAAGCGCTTGCGGCTTCTGCCGAAAATGGCTTTGGCGGTGACTCGGTCTATTCAGGAGCGTCTGACTTTTTCTTCCAGGTGGTTTTCGTTGCAACTGCGATGTCGATCGTCTCTGGTGCGGTCGCAGAACGCATGAAATTATGGTCGTTTCTCGCTTTTGCATTGGTGATGACCGGTCTGATCTATCCATTGGAGGGAAGCTGGACTTGGGGCGGGCAGGAGGTCTTTGGATTGTATAGCCTGTCAGATCTTGGGTTTTCTGATTTTGCCGGATCGGGTATTGTTCATATGGCCGGAGCTTCAGCGGCATTGGCCGGTGTGATTCTGCTTGGGCCGCGAAAAGGTAAGTATAGTAGTACAGGACAGGTCAATGCGATTCCAGGTGCGAACCTGCCTTTGGCAACATTGGGAACCTTTATCCTGTGGATGGGCTGGTTCGGATTTAACGGTGGATCCGTTTTAAAACTGGGTGATATAAGTAATGCCAATGCCGTTGCGATGGTATTCGTAAATACCAATGCGGCAGCGGCTGGCGGCTTGATTGGTGCTATGCTGGTAGCAAGACTCATGTTCGGTAAGGCTGATCTGACTATGGCGCTCAATGGCGCGCTGGCCGGATTGGTCGCTATTACCGCAGAGCCATCGACGCCCTCTCCAGTCGCGGCAACACTGATAGGGGTAGTGGGCGGTATTCTGGTGGTGTTCTCGATCCTGGCGTTAGATAAGTTGAAGATAGATGATCCCGTAGGTGCAATTTCAGTGCATGGCGTAGTGGGAATCTGGGGTCTGATGGCTGTACCGCTTACCAACACTGAAGCCTCGTTTCTGGGGCAGCTAGCGGGTATGCTAACAATCCTTGCATGGGTATTTGTGGCGAGTATGCTGGTTTGGCTGATTATTAAAGCAACGATAGGCATACGCGTCAGCGAAGAGGAGGAGTATGAGGGTGTGGATATTTCCGAGTGCGGAATGGAGGCTTATCCAGAATTCACGCTTAAATAAAGTGCGTCATTACTCATTCGAGGGATCATGATATAATAGCTGCCCTAAAGTTAAACGGGTGGGTTAATTTAAAGTTGGAGAATATGAATGAAATTGGTCAATGCCATCATTAAACCTTTTAAGCTGGATGATGTAAGAGAGGCATTATCGGAGATCGGTGTGACCGGTATTACCGTCACGGAAGTTAAAGGGTTTGGTCGTCAAAAGGGGCATACTGAGCTCTATCGAGGCGCTGAATATGTTGTCGATTTTCTACCGAAGGTGAAATTGGAAATAGCTGTTGCTGATGAGTTGGTGGATCAGGTAATCGAAGCAGTGACCAAGGCGGCTAATACCGGGAAGATTGGTGACGGAAAAATCTTTGTGTTTGATTTGGAGCAGGCAATTCGGATTAGAACGGGAGAAACCGGTACCAGTGCTATTTAGATCAAGAAGCTTATTTTGGTAAAGGGGGCTTAGGCCCCCTTTTTTATGGCTTAGGTTTGCGTGTTTTTATAAATTAGAGTTGCGTGTATTTATGGTTTAGTGCCGCGTGCTTTTGTGATGATCTCTTCAAACTCGTGATGACTGATTTCCTGAAGTGATTCAGTTAACAGAGTAAGCGCACAATCAGGAGCATAAATAAGATCCTCGGGGCAATTGCCGTGCTCGAGGGCTGAATTTAGCTGGGTCCTCTTTTTTCGGGGTAACCCCTTAATTAACGCTTGATGATGTGCGAAGAAAACCTGCTCATCGCTTTTCTTTTCTACCGATTGGTGATAATCGCTGATTAGATAGACAAGAAATAAAAAACGGTTACGTGAGCGCGGATGTTCAAGCTCTTCTTCTTCCATTACGGGCAGCCAAGGCAAGGCCTGGCGTAGTTTATGGGCGAAGATACCGTCACCAAAACGCACATGTATTCCGTCAGAAAAAACCGGTGTACTGCCAGCGCCGCAACTGGGTGATCGGCTCTTAAAGATATATCCGCATAGCTT
>CBDUGR010000232.1:0-4721 GCA_965366515.1 uncultured Gammaproteobacteria bacterium
TTCATATTCACCATTAATCTGAAAACGTCGGCCCACTCCACTGAAATTACTGAGCGCAGTTGTTATCGCCGTATCCGCAACACCTTCATCCGTCGCGACCGCGATCGCAGCTAATGCATTTAAAACATTGTGTTGTCCCGGCACATTGAGGGTGATATCAAGATCCTTATGAACTCCCGGACGCTGCACAGTGAAATGCATCGTTAAATTATGATGTTTGATATTAACCGCCCGATAATCAGCCGCTTCATTAACGCCATAAGTCACCACAGGCCGACTTATCAATGGCAGAATTTCCTGAACATTCGGATCATCGCTGCAAACTACCGCCAGACCATAAAATGGCAGGTTATGCAGGAACTGAACAAAGGTATCCTTGAGCTTTCCAAAATCACTTTCATAGGTTGTCATATGGTCCATATCAATATTAGTGACCACTGACAGCATCGGCTGAAGATGTAAAAATGACGCGTCACTTTCATCCGCCTCGACAACCAGATAACGGCTTGCTCCAAGCTTTGCATTAGTTCCAGCGCTATTCAGTAGACCACCAATAACAAAGGTCGGATCCAATCCTGCCTCCGCTAAAAGCGATGCAATCAAACTGGTGGTTGTTGTTTTACCGTGGGTACCTGCGACCGCAATACTATGTCGATAACGCATTAACTCGGCCAGCATCTCCGCCCTTGGCACAATCGGAATACGGTTCGCCTTGGCAAATTCTATTTCAGGATTCTGCTGTGCAATCGCGCTGGAAACTACTAACACATCAGCACCTTTAACATTCTCAGCCTTGTGTCCAATATGCACGGTCATACCAAGAGACTGCAGGCGCTCTACTACCGCACTCTTGCGCACATCTGAACCGCTGATCTTATAGCCCTGATTTAGCAGCACCTCAGCGATACCGCTCATCCCTGCACCACCAATCCCAATAAAGTGAATCTGGTGAATACGCCGCATTTCCGGTACCACAAATGTTGAGGAGGTCGTATTTCTTTGCTCAGGCATAACAGGCCTCCACACAATAATCCGCTGCTTGCTCTGCTGCGTTAAACTGCGCCAAAGCGCGTGCTTTCCTGGCCATGGCAAGCAACTTGCTGCGTGAATCAAACGTTTCAGTTAGCAATTGATACAACTTGTGAGCCGTCAACTCCCTTTGCGGCAGTATCACTGCTGCCCCGGCACTCTCAAGATACCGTGCATTTTCGGTTTGATGATCATCTACTGCATAGGGATAAGGGACAAAAACAGCAGGCAGACCGACGCAACTGATTTCAGATACCGTTAGCGCACCAGCTCGACAAACAATAAGATCAGCCCATTCATAAGCTTCGTTCATGCTGTTAATAAAAGCCTCTACTCGGGCCTCAACCTTGACTTTATGGTAGTGTTTCAGGGTAGCCTCGCAGTTTTTTTGACCCGTCTGATGCCAAATTTGAGGCCGCTGCTCTGCTGGAAACAGAGCCAACGCTTCTGGCAATATTTGATTGAGCGCCTGCGCACCCAGACTACCCCCTAGAACAAGAATCCTGAGCGGACCTTCACGCCCATCAAGTCGTGATTCTGGAGGATCAAGCTCCACAATATCCGCACGCACAGGATTTCCAATACAGCGTACTTTTGCTGGTGCAGGATCGCCAAAAGCGCTCGGAAAGGCCGCCATAACCCGATCAGCCAGGCGAAACAACAAGCGGTTGGTAACGCCAGCAATGGCATTTTGCTCGTGAATGAGTAACGGTTTACGTAGCAACCAGGCAGCCACCCCTCCCGGGCCGGAGGCAAAGCCGCCCATGCCCAGCACACAATCGGGCTTAGTGCGTGCGATCACTGCCATAGACTGGACTACTGCACTGAAAACCTTAACAGGTGCCAGCAGCCTTTGAATCATACTTTTGCCTCGTACGCCGGACACACTAATATAGGTAATGGGTATATCCTCTTGAGTTACCAGCTGTGATTCGATTCCCCGCCGTGTCCCTAACCATTGGATAGATACACCCTGCTTTTGCAGTTGGCGGGCTACCGCCAGCGCAGGGAAAACATGGCCTCCGGTTCCACCTGCCATAATCAGTACTGTCATCCTCACCGCTTTCTTCTCGTCGTTTAAATGGCTCATTTGCGAGGTTTCTCTCGAGTGGCAGACACCTGCTGCCCCTCATAATCAACGCGCAGCACAATGGCAATTGACATACAACAAACAATTAGACTGCTACCGCCATAACTCAATAGAGGCAAAGTCAGTCCCTTAGTGGGCAGTAGGCCGGTATTAACTCCGATATTAATCAATGCCTGCGCACCCAGCAGCAGCGCTATTCCATAACTTAAATAGGCAGAGAAAAATTTACCTGCGTACTCAGCTCGGCGCCCAATTGACATACAGCGAAAAACCATTGCCACAAATAATCCGATAACCAGAATAGATCCAAACAAACCCATCTCTTCAGCCCAGATCGCAAACACAAAATCGGTATGCGCCTCGGGAAGATAAAACAACTTCTGCACACTGTTCCCAAGACCAACACCCCACCACTCCCCCCGACCAAAAGCGATAAGTGCCTGCGTTAGCTGATAACCGCTCGCATAAACATTCTCCTCCGCCCAGGGATCCATAAAGGTAATAAGTCTCTGCAAGCGATAGGGTTGCGAAACAGCGACCGCTACCATAGCCACCAGGCTGACACTAATGAGCACCACAAACTGGATTAGTCGTACACCGCCCAGAAACATCATGCCTAAAGCGGCTGTCATCAAGACGACTACGGCCCCAAAATCAGGCTCCAGTAACAACAAGACGATAGCCATCATCAATACCGCCATCGGCTTTATAAAGCCGGACCATTGGCTGCGCACCTCCTTTAATCGCCTGGCGAGATATCCTGCCAGGTAAACTACCAGAAGCAGTTTCGCCAATTCCGATACCTGTCCACCCAACGGTCCTATTTGAATCCAGCGCATACTACCGTTTACTTCTCGCCCAATTCCCGGCAGCAGCACTAGGCCCAGCAGCAACAATGCAAGTACCAGCAATAGCCAGCCCGCTTTTCTCCAAAACTTAATCGGTATACAAAAAGTCACGGCGCCCACAGCAGCTGCCAGACTCAAATAAACCAGATGCCGTATCAAGTGGTAGAAGGGCGTATCGTATTTTGCCTGAGCGACCTCCGTAGAAGCAGAACTGACAACTACTATACCGATCGCAACCAGCAACCCGGTTATCAGGATAAGCTGACGATCCAGACGCGGCATCAACAGCCCTTTCGGTGACTTTAATCGCTCAACCAGAGAACTCATTTCAAGGCCCTCACTGCAGCGATAAAAGCGTCCCCTCGTGCCTCGAAATTTTTAAACATATCGAAACTGGCACAGGCTGGAGCCAGCATCACCGCATCTCCTTCACGAGCGAGGTTTGATGCCTCAAAAACGGCCTGATTCATAGTCTCAACCATTTCAATGGGCATAGCTAAACCGCAATCGATCACCGAAGATCTAATCTGCTCCGCATCCTTTCCCATCAGTATTAACGCACGACAACACTGATTGGCGGCCGGAACCAACCCATCAAACGATGCTCCTTTCGCATCCCCGCCCGCAATCAGGATGACTCTTCCTGATATTGCGGCGCCGACTCCTTGCAATGCAGCAACCGCTGCCCCCACATTGGTTGCTTTCGAATCATTATAATAATCCACACCATGATGACAGCCGACCCACTGACAGCGATGAGGCAAACCAGAAAACTCCTGCAGGGCCGTCACCATAGCCGCCAGGGGCAGCCCTACCGAATGGCCTAACGCCAATGCAGCCAATGCATTACTCAGGTTATGCCTACCCCGGATTTTCAGGTCGGTCAACGGCATCAGTGCTTTCTCACCTAAGGCCAAACACTCAGTGTCCGATTGAACCCTCACGCCAAACTGCCCCGCTTCCGGTTGCTGTAAAGTGAACCCAATTGTCGGCTTATCTGACGGCAATAGGCTTTGCGTATCAGGTTCATCCAAATTGACCACTACCTTACGGCAACCTCTGAAGATACGCTGCTTGGCCTGACGATAGTCCGCATCACTTTCATATCGATCCATGTGATCTGCGCTGATATTCAAAATGGTAGCCACTTCAGCCTGCAGCTTATGCGTGACCTCCAACTGAAAGCTCGAAAGCTCAAGAACATAAAGTTCCGGTGAGTCATCTTCACCAGAGGTTTGCGGCAGCAGATCCAGCACCGGTGTCCCTAAATTGCCGCCAACAGCAACTTTTTTACCGGCTTGCTCTGCCATTAAACCAACCAGAGTGGTGACAGTACTTTTGGCATTTGAGCCGGTAATTGCTATAACCGGCGCCTCAACAGCACCACAAAACAGATCAATATCGCTCGACACTTCAACTCCAGCCCTAATGGCTGCGGCAATAGCCGGATTACTTACCGCCATGCCTGGGCTGACAATCAGTGTCTCTGCCTTACACAGCAGCTGCTCGTCCAGCGGCCCGGTATGCACTTCAACATCGGGAATCTGGGACCGTAACTCTGCCTCATAGGGCGGATGCTGCCGCGTATCCACCACCACAAAATCAGTACCCGTGGACGCCAAATAACGGGCACAGGAAAAGCCGGTTTTCCCCAAACCAATGACCACGACTGATGGACGTCTGGTAATCATTTGCTTTTCCGCTGCTTCCTTCATTCAGGTACTTTGTTGTTTATGTTTCGTTAACATTCATTG
>CBDUGR010000233.1:0-4701 GCA_965366515.1 uncultured Gammaproteobacteria bacterium
ATGGACAGGCCGCCTGTACCAATAAAGAACTGGCGTTATCAGCCAACATTCCCTCCGATGTGGCTACAAAAATATTGGATTCACTGGAGCGAAAGAATCTAATCAAGCAGTCTAATGACAGCATACCTGTCTACCTGCCCGCGCAACCCCTGGATGAAATGTCAGTCAAGCAGGTATTTGATGCCATACGAGCCGCCGACGAGGACCGTAACCTGAACAGCAGACAACTACCGAAAAATCCGCAAATAGATACAATCTTTGCACAACTGGACGCCAGTCTCGAGCAAACTTTTTCAACACAGATCATTAAAGATCTGGTTACGCACGAACGTACTACAGATGGCTAACCAGATTGGTTAAACAATGCTGCAATAATATGCTATCTTGACCCATTCAAGGCCTGTGGAAAACAACTATAAAGGGGTACTTGGCCGATGAACAGTAATGACAATTGGCTGGTCCATGACCATTCGCTCTACGAGGATATACTCTTTCGATGCCAGGACTCCGTTGAGGCGGGGGAATGGGACGATGCCAGGCAAGCCTTTAAGGAACTCATTTCACACCTTAAATCTCATATGGCGATGGAGGAAGAGGTACTATACCCAGCTTATGAAAATAAAATTCCAAGCGGAACCGGGCCAACTGCGTCGCTGCGCGAGGAGCATGATCAGTTGGTCAGACTGGTAAGCGATATGAATCATGTTTTCAGAAGTAGAGATTCAGCTCACGTACTGGAATGCCTCGGGCACCTTGAAGCACAGATGATTAAACATCACGAAAAAGAGGAAGATATCTTCTTACCTATGGCAAGCATCATCCTGGACGCCAGCAAAGAAGAGATTATTAAGCAGTTAAACAGCTTTGATTCAACAAAGGCGAAGCGCAAGTGGGATATCTAAAACCCTTAACCAGATTCCTCCTTATACTGAACCTCGAGCAACTCATAAACCATAGCCCCCTTCGGCGTCTTTACCTCAACCTCTTCACCGCGCTGTTTGCTGAGTAACGCCCTGGCCAGAGGTGAGTCAATGCTAATGTAGAACGCCTGCATATCAAATTCGTCCGGCCCTACAATTCGATATTCAGCCTCCTCTCCCCGATCATTTACCAGCCTGACCCAGGCGCCAAAAAATACACGCTGTCGATCTGTGGGCAACTGATCCACCACTTTGAGGACTTCCAGCCGTTTGGAAATAAATCGGATACGCGCATCGATCTCTCGCAACTGTTTTTTGCCGTATATATACTCCGCATTCTCCGACCGGTCTCCCTGAGCTGCCGCCTCTGAAACAGCCTGCGTCACCTGGGGACGTTTCACTTTCCAAAGGTAGTTGAATTCATCCAGCAACCGGCGCTTACCGGCCGACGTAATATAGGCTGACCCCGGCTCACGCGGCGGACGATAACGCCCCACTAAAAACCACCCTCAAACAATGAAGCTACTCCACCCGGATGCTGATCTTCTCAGACACCAGTGGCGGATTATGCGGCACATGCAGCTGATCACCCAGCAACAGTTGCAACGTATGTACACCCGGAAGCAGCTCTAGCATCGTTTCCGTTTGACCGCCCCCGAAATGACGATGGTTCGCATCGGCTGGAACCGGCTTATTGAGATCCGGCAGCTGTTTTACATCTATCAGCAGATGATGATGGCCGGTATTGTTTTTTGCTACTCCTGCTGGCGCAACACCCATTCCGCGCAAACCGAATTTAACCTGAAAGGGACTGGTAACTATTTCACCACTCGCAGGCGATATAATGTACACGGCCACTTCACCTGAGTGTGCGCGATTAAGTAGAGCAATCAGGCTGAATACCAGCCAAAACAAATATGATCGGGGTCGAATATTCATGCGGTTACCTCCAACATGCAGCCATCTCTAAAAAGGCAAATCATGGCTATCATAGCGGAAATACTCTAGTCTGCGGTAACGAATTGTGGTTTTATAAAACCACAAAAGATTAAAGGCTTAAGCAGATGAGTAAAGCACTGGAAACATTGGTACATAACCTTCACCTGGAGCAACTTGAGGACAATCTGTTCAGGGGTGTTTCACTGGACCAAACACGATTCCGTGTTTACGGGGGACAGGTCTTGGGACAGGCTATGGCGGCCGCCGGTCAAACCGTAGAAAGCGAACTCAAAGTCCATTCCTTTGCCAGCTATTTCCTGCGCCCGGGTGATACCTCAATACCGATTGTATACGACGTCGACCGCGTGCGGGATGGCCGCAGCATCATAACCCGGCACGTCACTGCGATACAAAAGGGAAGACCGATATTTGAAGCTATTATCTCTTTTCATAAAAAGGAACAGGGGTTCGAGCACCAATCCGCTATGCCTGAAGTCCCGGGGCCAGAAGCACTGGCCTCAGAAGAACAGAGACATATGCAATATTTCCAGGAGACCGGGCGCAAGCCTGAATACGACTATCAATGGCCGATCGAATTTCGTCATGTCGATCCTATTGACTTTAGAGAACCTCAAGTTAAGCCCGCGACCGCATTTGTCTGGTTTAAAGCGAGCGGCAAGCTGGCCAATGACGAGGCACTGCACCAGGTGGTATTGGCCTACGCTTCCGACTCACCCATTTTGGTTACCGCCTGTCGGCCACACCCTGAAATTAATGCCGGGAATGCGCTATTGGCAACCATTAACCACTCTATGTGGTATCACCAACCCTTTCGTGCGGATCAGTGGCTACTTTATGCACTGGAAAGTACCAGCGCTTCTAACGGCAGGGGTTTCGTCAGAGGTAGTATTTTTAATCGGGAGGGTGTACTGGTAGCCTCGGCGATGCAGGAAGGTATATTAAGAGTGCGCGACCAAACACATCAGATGGATCTGATCGGCGATCCAACGGGCTTTAGGACCTGAGTAATGTCCGCCTTAATTGTTCGACTTGATCGCTATCAACCTCAAGAATCGATTGAAAATAGTTTTCCAAACTACCCATCTCCACCCTGATTGCAGTAAAAGCCGTTTCTAAATACTCTTTTTCAACACGTACCAGGGGGCGTAGCGCATCAATCCTTGATTCGATATCATCCACTTTTTTCCTATATTTATCAGCAATCTGCTGAAGTTTTTGTTCTGATCCAAAACCCTGATTACTTAAAAGATAGTCCTCAAGCACTTTTTCCCAAGGCACCCCAAGCAATGAAAGTATCAAGGCCACAGCGCACCCAGTGCGGTCTTTTCCTGCAGTACAGTGAATCACCAGTGTACCCAACTCCGGCTTTAGCATTCGCCCCACAATATCGCGTAAAATGGGCGCAAATTCAAACGGCATACGGGCGTAATCCTCGAGCATGTGTCCAACCACTTCCGCACGGCTGATATTGCCTGCGATGATCTGTTCAAATAGATCGGAAGCGGGGTTTACATCCTGGGAATGCAGATCAATGGTAAAGATGGTCGGTGAACGCTTGTTGTGCCAGTGGGTGGGGAAAGTATTTCGCTCATTCGGCGTACGCAAATCAAAAAGTGCTGTGATATTCAAGGACGCCAGTTGCTCACAATCGAATTTACTCAGGTTGCACATGTGTCCGGATCGAAACAGGCGACCCCATTTTACCAACGTGCCATTCCCTGCTGAGTAACCCCCCAAATCTCTAAAATTCTCTACGCCCTGTAATTTCAGAATATGAGCATTCTGCATCGCCAGTTGTACCTTTGATCGACTGAGCACTCTCTATTAGGCACCTATTCCTATCTATTTACAAGTATTGCTGGTGTTCCAGCTCTCTTGCACCATACGCTTTTAGAAGCAGCAAAATATAGTACGTCCCTGCCGCTGCCGCGATATGCTTTAGTGAATGTCCACTTATTACACCCATCAGCTCCCAAACTTCATAATCCAAATATTCCAGCAGTTTTGCCAATCCATAACAGAGCAATAACCCGACATAGTATTTGAGGTCGCCCGCTGAACCAGGAAATAAATACAATATTAATGGTGTCAATAGTAAAGGTACGAACTGCACCAGCGCGTAGAATCGAAGGTCCCCTTCACCCAGACTTTCCGTCCACGCCCAATAGCTTACGCTGGCAATACCGAGAACGAGAAATGGCCACAGCAATCTTCGACACCAATCTCCAACGCGATCTGTCAGCACATAAGTAAAGAAACCCATAAATGCAATACTCATGGGCAACCGATCCCAAACGAGCGTCTGATTATCAGGCGACCAATGGTAATAGGCGGAGCCAAATGCCGCCAAAAATACTCCACTGAATATAATGGCAAAAATACCCGCATGGGAAATCGATCTGTATCGATAGCAGTAGTATAAACCTGCAACTCCAACCACCGCGAAGGGCAGGTTAGACAAAACGTTCAACAGGTTAGGAATCCCTAAGCCCGCACTCTGATCAGCAAAAACATGGTAACTCTGAGGCTGCGGGAAAGGTGCTTGAAGTAATGCTACGATGACCAGAACACATACAACTACACCCGGCACGGCTAGTTTAGCCACGCTTGGATCAAGGCGCTGCATAATTAATACCCTGATCTTTTAAAGCGTGCGCCAGGGCCTGCTTAATATCCTCAGAAAATGCACAGAGATATACTCTCTCTGGCAGCTCAAAAAGCGTCAAATGCTCAATAATGGTCTGAATTGCAATTGTTGCAGCCTGGTCAATGGGATAACCATAGATTCCACAGCTAATCGCTGGAAAAGCGATACTGGTGA
>CBDUGR010000234.1:0-4691 GCA_965366515.1 uncultured Gammaproteobacteria bacterium
TTTGGTTTAGGTATGACTGGTGTATCACTGTTCCTGATGGGTGCAGGTACGCTGGGTGTGCCGCGCAGACACTGGGATATCGGTTTTGCCGGAACAGGTATGACTCATGATTTTCCTGCAGCGGCCTATACAATGATGGCGCTTAACGGCATGTCAGTAGTGTTGGCTGTAGTCGGTGGAGCAGCATTCTGCATCATTATCGTTGCTTCATTGTTGTTTGGTAGAAAGTTAGGTGAAGAGAAGTCTTCTCCAGCCTTAGCCGCAACAATGGTGACAGATGAAGAGTATAAAGGTATTGGTAGCGCTGGAATCACTGTGCCGGGCACACTTTGCCTGACTTTTATTTTCTTCGCTTCGTTTGCAGCCTACTACTTCATCAACTGGAAGTATTTGTCTCAGACTTGGGGAATCAGCTAAGAGTTCTCTTAGCAGATCCGTTAAATGCGGGCTCGAAATTTGAGCCTAATCAAAATAAGCCCCTTCATAGGGGCTTATTTTTTATTTTTGCTTATGGTATTTGTTTTATTAGGATATACTAAACAACCCTTTTCTGATTGAGTATTCACTGAGTTTTAATGATTTATCAAGCCCTCTGGTGTGACCGCCTCGTCCCAATAATTATTACCTTATTTCTTATCATGCCGCTTTCGCTAACAAATGCGTCTATGGAAAAAATGGATGAGAAAATGCCTGATTTGAGGGGTATGCATGATAGCAAGAGGGATATGGATGCTACGCATGAAAGTGAATCTGGTTCGATAGATCACAGCATAACAAACGAAGCACATGCTGCTTCAATGCAGGACCCGGAGACCGATTTTGCAACCTTTGACCGGAATCAGGCTTATCAATATAGCCAGGCGGTAATAGGCACGACTGTAGCAAACTATGCATTCAGAGATGCAGATGGCGTTAAAGTAGAGCTAAAGGATTTTGCCGGGCAACCGCTGCTGATAAGTTTAATATATACCAGTTGTTATCATATTTGTCCGACGACTACCCGTTATTTGGCGAAGGTCGTAGCCGATGCCCGCAAAGCTATTCCTGGTAAAAAGTTCACACTGCTAACGATAGGCTTCGATACGCCCATCGATACGCCAGAAGCGATGCAGGAATTCCGTAAAAAACAGGGGGGAGATAGCATTGCTGACTGGCATTTTCTAAGTGCCGATGAGTCGACAATTAAAGCCTTGGTCAAAGATTTGGGATTTATTTACTACCCATCGCCTCAGGGATTTAATCACTTGGTTCAGACCAGCGTACTGGATGGGAAGAGAAATATTTACCGCCAGGTCTATGGCATGAAGTTTGAAGTACCCATTTTGGTCGAACCATTGAAAGAGCTGCTTTATAATCGACCAACAGAGTCTCTGGCTCAATCTTTTACCGATAAAATTCGATTCTTTTGTACAGTATATGACCCATCAAGTGAGAATTACCGCTTTGACTATTCTATTTTTATCGGAATATTCATCGGAGCGATGAGCTGTCTGGTATTGGGCCTGCAGTTGATTAAAGAGTGGCGCAGATCAATTAAAGCATCCTAGGAAGTAATCATGAAATCCCCCATAGTATATATTCGACAAGCAGGGAAAATGTTGCTCAATCCGGTTGAGTTATTGTTTTCTAAAATTTTTACTGATCACGCAAACCCGTTTTTCCATTTGGGCACCCTTTCATTTTTCTTTTTCTGGATAGCTGCAGGATCAGGGTTGTATCTCTACGTGTTTTTTGAGACAAGTGTCGATGGCGCTTATTCCTCCATTGAGTATTTGATGAATGAGCAATGGTATCTGGGCGGTATTATGCGCAGCCTGCACCGATACTCATCTGCAGCGATGGTGGTTGCCGTTACACTTCATATTCTTCGAGAGTTTGTGAAAGGTCGTTATCAGGGGGTACGCATATTTTCCTGGGTTTCCGGTGTGCCACTGTTGTGGTTGCTGTTTTTATCGGCGATTGGTGGTTACTGGCTGGTTTGGGATGAGTTGGCGCAATATATTGCGTTGTTAAGCTCTGAACTGTTGGACTGGTTGCCTATCATGGTTGACCCTATGGCTCGTAACTTTCTGAATGAAGAAACGGTAAGTGACCGGTTGTTTTCACTGTTAGCCTTTTTGCACATTGGATTCCCTCTGGCGCTGCTGTTAGGGATGTTTATACATATTCAACGTATTAGTTATGCTAAAACGAATCCACCAAAGCAACTGGCTATCGGAGCCATGGCGGCGCTCATTTTGCTATCGCTGATTAATCCGGCAATGAGTCAGGCACCCGCTAACCTTGATCAATCAGTCACCAATGTTGGTCTGGACTGGTTTTATCTGAATGTTTTTCCATTGATCGAAATTTGGGGGCCAGGATGGGTTTGGGGTCTGCTTTGTGGTATTTCCGGTCTATTGGTGATTTTACCCTGGCTGTCGCCGCATAAACGCAAACCCATTGCGGTGGTAGACCCCCCCAACTGTAACGGCTGTGCATGGTGCTTTGCCGACTGCCCTTATAGTGCAATAGTCATGAAAGAACATGATTTTAAAAAAGGCCACAAGCAAGCGGTAGTCAATCCGGATCTGTGTATCGGTTGTGGTATATGCGCTGGAGCTTGTCCTTCATCGACGCCCTTCCGTAGTGTGGATGAGTTGATTACAGGTATTGATATGCCTGACTTGCCAGTAAAGGATTTGCTAAAACTGACTGATAAGAAAGCAAAGCAACTTAAGGGAGATAAGCCAAAGGTACTTATCTTCGGATGTAGGTCTGGAGCACCGACTGAGTCTCTTGAGCAAGATAACGTGGCAGGAATTCTACTACCCTGTGTTGGACAATTACCGCCATCCTTTGTGGATTACATCTTTAGAAACAAATTGGCCGATGGTGTTATGGTCACTGGCTGCTGCGAGGAGGACTGTTATTACCGCCTTGGCAACACTTGGATGGAACAGCGCTTTGCCGCAGAGCGTTTTCCAAAACTACGCACAACCGGTGCCAAGCGCGATATTGCTGTGATATGGGCAGGAGAGCAGGGCAATAAGCAATTGGCCGATAAGCTCGACACATATGTCAAGACGCTTGAGAATAAAGGGCATGAGGATGATGTGCGGTTCGTTAAAGGAGGACGTGATGCCTAAGTTGCGCCTGATTATTTATCAAATTGTTGCCTATGCCTTTTTCATGGGTTTTATTGCCTATTTTTCCTCTGCGCCTATGTGGAAACACACCGATCCAGCCAATGCCACGGTTAAAGTCAGCATAAGGCATCCAGGAAAAATAGTTGGAGAATGCCGTAATTTGAGTGCAGCAGAAATGGGTAATCTTTCGCCCAACATGAAGGTCTTGCAGGAATGTCCCAGAGAACGCTCTCCGGTTATATTAAACATCGAACTTGATGGTGAGACTTTCTTTGAGTCCATCGCACGTCCCTCTGGATTGCAAAAAGATGGTGTTTCCACCTTTTATGCTCGATTTAATGTTCCAATTGGGGAGCACCAAATTAAGGCGATTCTCAAGGATGACGTAAATGCCGGTAGTGCGGACTTTGAGATTCTGAAGACTATCAATTTGAGCTCAAGACAGGTTTTGGTAATCGATTTTAAGGATGGGTTTATTTTTAAATAAGCTTCGCGATAATTTCCGCTTAATTAGATATTAGAATTATACTCATTAACTCCAATGCTACGCCGTGGAGTAGGGAAACTATATCTATTATAGATACCATTTAAGGGTAGACTTTTATGCAAGACCAGCTATTTACACTCACCATTCCTGACGACAGTCGTCGATTGCTCTCTGTTTCCTGGCTGTGGTTGTGCGTGCTGGCTTTGTTTGGTGCAGGGATTTTTTCATTGTTGCTGGTGCTTTCCCGAACGCCCTATATTCAGGATGTGTTTCCCTGGGTTGATTTTTTTCATACTGCATTAGTGGTGCATGTTGATCTTTCGGTATTGGTGTGGGGACTTGCTTTTGCCGGTGTGCTCTGGAGCTTGAATTCAAAACCACGATTTATGGGCGTTGCCTGGACTGCATTTGGATTGGCAGCGGCGGGTACGCTAATTATCGCTTTATCGCCCTTTACTGGCGCAGGTAATGCGTTGATGAGTAACTATATACCGGTGCTGCGTGATCCAGTGTTTTTTGCCGGCTTGCTGATTTTTGCACTCGGATTTACAGTTTTGGTATTTCATTGTATGAGTGCCTGCCCTCCCGTAGGGCCATGGATGACCGGGGAGGCCTCGTTACGTTTTGGTCTAAATGCGGCAGCTGTTTCAGCGGCCGTAGCACTTTGCGTTTTCGTTTGGACCTATATACAGCTTCCTCAATATCTTGCCGGGCAGTCTTTTTATGAGCGCCTTTTTTGGGGCGGCGGGCATGTTCTGCAGTTCACCTATACTATGTTGATGCTGGTGGCCTGGCTCTGGTTGTCTACCAGTGCCGGTATAAGGTTACCTATCAGCCCTCGGGTTGTATTACTAATTCTGTTTTTCGGTCTCTTTTGTGTATTCCTTGCACCGATCATTCAGCTGGCTTATCCGGTCACCAGTGCGGAGAATATACTCCTGTTTACCTGGTTGATGAGTTATGGCGGGAGTTTGGCGACATTACCGCTTGGTGCGGCTATTTTAATGGCGTTAATGACTGATAAATCCCAAACCAATGAGCAGAAGTTAGCCCGTTCCGCGTTGATTTGCTCTCTC
>CBDUGR010000235.1:0-4687 GCA_965366515.1 uncultured Gammaproteobacteria bacterium
TGGTGACATAAAGCCATCCAGGCCCCAATGCAAAGGTATAAAAATAATGTTTCCAGGCAGTCGTTGCGCCGTTTTAATAATATTGCGCGGTAAAAATTCTGTGATTTTTTCGATGCTTGCCAGCAGCTTGTCTTTGTTACGGAACATATCGAGCATTCCCCCCTTGGAACCTCGCATATAATCCGCAACAACATCAAAAGGGGCATGGCCACTGGCAGCAGAAGACAGTGGATAGCCGGCTTCCTTCATCTCCATGATAAAGCGCACATTCTCCTCAAGCATCCTTTGCATCTCTTCACCCGCCTTCATCAGGGCTTGCAAGCTCTTTTGCATTTCCGGTTGCCCGAACACTGCGAGCGAATGCATTACACGTGTAAAATAGATGGATGGGTACTCCGGCAACTCTGCAAAAGGTTCAAATACCTCTGCCAATCTTGGCAGGTACTGCCGTAAATAAAAACCTGTTGGATCGAGCAAATATTCATCGTATTCATCCGCTTTCATGTACTCTCGATCAAGATACTGAAAAGAAACATCGGGATTAGTCTTGCCATCACCGGGCCAATTGAGCTGCCGATAACCTGTTATTTCCATCGTCGGCCCTAAACACAACATGGGATGACAAGGCTGAAAAGCATCAGGTTCAAGCTCGAATATTGCTTTACGCATTGCCGCGGAAAGCCCCGCATAATCATACATAGCCTGCTCGCAGGTCATACCAGCGGCTCGTGCCGCCCAGAAGGTACTGAATAAAAAAGTCGGGATGCGATCTGGTGTTTTTAGTGCAACCACATCCGCGATTCGCTGCTGCCGCTCTGCATAAAGATCTGCCGCTGTTTGGCCATTTGCATTCATTTTATTAGCCCACCTCATATTCGGTTGCTTTTAAAACCAGGTTACAACTCTAGTGGATGATTACCGCTATATCAACGATGGATACATGTTTGAAACTAGCGGCCACTATCAGTTGTATCATATTGACCAAATCGAGCCAAATCTTGGCATAATCAGTGTCATATTATTTGCATATTAGGTACTAGGGCCTATTAACACCAATTAAACTAAATACCAATCAAGTCGGGATGAGGGGCACTGCCTGGCAGCATTTACGACCCACCCATTAAGCCGTAAATGCCACAGTGCAGATTCTCTTAGTTAAGGTTGTAGGTAAAAGTCACTCCGTACCAACGTGGTTTACCAACAGCAGCAAAGCCACGCTCGCCACCCGTCAAAGAAAACGCATGTGTGGTGTACTCTTCATCTGTCAGGTTATTGACCCAAAGGCCAACTTCATACCTGCCACTTCCAGACAAATAAGACAAGCGCGCGTCAGAGACTGTATAGGAATCCACAAAGGCTCTGGGATTATTATCAGGGTCATAGAAAACATCGTCGACATAACGTGCTGACAAATTTAGCGACAAATTATCACCATCACCAATTACATTATCCCAACGATAGCGTGCATTAATACTGCCGCTATTCTCCGGAGCTTGCCTCATGGTATTGCCACTGAAATCCTGGGCACTGCCGTCCGGCGCCGGAGTCAACCCACTAAAGTCCGTGTACTCCGCGTCCAGATAAGCCCAGCTAAAGGTTAGCTCAAAGCTATCTGTCGGCACCCAGGTAGTTTCTAACTCAATACCCTTTATCTCAGCCTCTCCCGCATTCTCCGTTAAAAACTCACCAAACGTCGGTGTGGCCGGTGTTAAAGCAAACCGGGTCACCTGCAGATCTTCGTAATCGGTAAAGAATGCCGCCAAATTAAAGCGCAGCGTATTATCTAACAGGGTCGACTTAAAGCCGATCTCATAACTTAATGCATTTTCTTCATCAAAGGATTTGGAGGCAGAGGCAAGATTTTTTGGAGCCCCCGTAAATCCGCCACTTTTGAAACCGCTTGAAATACTCCCGTATAACATCGAATTTTCGGACAGATCATAATCCAGCGCCAAACGAAAGTCTGTCGAACTCCAGTCATCATTACCCTTGGTCGGTACAAGAGGTCCCACAATAATTCCACTCGGTGGCCCACCCGTTATGCTGCCGGCAGACACTACTGTTTTTTCTTCCGTGGAGTAACGCAAGCCAAGCGTCAACCGCATCGCTTCCGAGAGGCTATAGGTGCCCTGCCCATACACTGCCCAAGCTTCAATATCTGCATCCACATCTGATATATTAGAAAAAGCTGAAGAAGCAGTAATTGCATCGAACGATCCAGTAGGCTCGGTAACAGGACCAAAGCCAAAGCCCTCCAATCGATGAGCTGTTTCATCGGTATAGAAAACACCCGCGACCCAATTCAACTGATCGCCATCTCCTGAAAGCCTGAACTCCTGGGTTAGTTGTTGTGCATTTTCATCCACGTAATCATAGTTAGCCCTTGGATAAACAAAACCATTTAGCCCACAGCAATCCACCGCCACCTGCACTTCAGCATCCCTGTAGGCCGTAATTGAAGTAAAGGTGAACGCATCAAACTGGTAATCAACTTTCAAACTAATACCAGAAACATCGCGCTGCATAAAACCCTCGGTAGCAAAAGAATCGTGCAAATCGCCCGCGCCACCCAGAGCTTTATTCAGTTCAACTGAATTGCGCGCTGGATCACCCGTGATATCACCTATGGGTTCACGATTCTGACCTTCATCATCATCCCGGGCACCGTCAACCGTTAGTATCGCATCCAGCTGATCATTAGGGGCAAAACGCAGCTGCGCTCGCCAGGACTGACGATCAATACCATTTTGTGTACCGTTTCTGGTGGTTGCATCAGTATAGAGATCGACAAAACCATCGTGGGTACGCCGACTGTAACTCACCTTGCCGTAAACACCGTTCTCCTCGCTGAGAGCCCCCTTAATCAACAATCGGGTATCATAATTATCGTTACTACCGAATGTTTGTTCCGCACGCAAATTAAACTCTTCGTTTGGTTTTTCGGTGACGAAATTAAGAGAACCGGCTATGGAATTACGACCATACAAAGTACCCTGTGGGCCACGCAGAATCTCAACTCGATCCAGATCGTAGATATCTATAACCTGTGCAATACGGGCAGCAATATAAACATCATCAACCGAAACCACGGTCGAGTCGTTAGCTCCTGGACCATCTTCTTTAGTACCCACACCACGAATCGATATTTCAGGCTGGGCTGGGCTAAAAGCACCCACCAACAACCCTGGAGTTCTTTCACTGATACCCTGAAAATCTTCGATACCCTGTTGGCGCATATCCTCGCCACTGAACGCAGTTATCGCTATCGGCACATCCTGTAGACTTTCAGATTTTTTTTGTGCAGTCACCAATATTTCCTCAATACCTCTGGTTTCTGCCATTATGCCAGATGAGAATAGTGCTGAAGCTACTGCAATCACTGTCGCCTTTTTCGTAAATACTTTCTGCATTTCTTGTACTCCTGTATTAATGCCACTCATATTTTTAGTTATAAATCTATTGAACTGGCTAAATCAGGCTCTTTACATCACAAGCCCCCCTTATATCGAAATATTACCGCCGCCCTCCCCTGTATTTCGTTAATGAATTTTTGGTTATTTATAGATAATTAATCAGCGGCTCTTTCTGGCCTTTCGAATTTATTCCGCAGCAAGGGGGGGATGCTAACAAAGACAAAGTCGCAACTGGAATGTAAAAAATAGCTAAAGTGAGGTAGTTTTTTACCACTTTCTTCAGGTTTTAAGAGCCCGCTTATATTAGGGACAAACGCCTGTTAGTGAATCTACTTAGATTGAAAAAACTGCCCGACAAACGCAGAAATTTCCATATCGCAATAACGTTATTAAGCCCTACTATTGCAAATCAACGGGTATCACTTTGATTACGATGAAGGCTTAAAATGCGAATAAATATGAATCCACTTACAAAAATGCTAATGGCAGTTGTGCTCTGCTCACCAGCCGCCGCAACGGAAAAAAATGGGGCACTGCTGGAGTTATTAAAGGCTTTAAACGCAAACGGGACGATTGACGACAAGACCTACGGGTTGATTGAAAGCCTCGCCGAACAGGAGACACGCGACAATAGTCGGCAAGAAGTGCATCTCGATGAATTTAAAGATGAGCATTCCATTGAACAAATAGTGAATGAAAAAATAGCCCTGGTAAAAAATGAACTTAAACCACAGGTGCGCCTCGGGTCGCATTCAGGTAGATTCTGCTGCCTACCAAGAAGATTACGCAACCCACAATGCCGGCACTGAGCTAAGGCGCGCCAGAATGTTTGCACAGGGTGACCTGAGTAAAAACTGGGCATTCAAGCTGCAATATGATTTTACCGCAACGGGTAATAAAGGCATCCAGGACGCCTATCTCGACTACAAAGGACTCGACTTTTTTAAACTTCGTTTAGGTCACTTCAAAGAACCGTTTAGCTTACAGAATATCACCAGCTCAAAAAACACGCTCTTTTCCGAACGGGGCCTGCCCCATGTATTTGCTGAAGGCCGCAATATCGGGATTCAGGCGACGCACCATGGCAACAACTGGACAGTTGCTGCCGGTCTATTTGGTGATGCAAGAGATCGCGCCAGCGACGATAATGAAGGATGGGGCTTCTCAGGCCGTGGTACCTTTGTGCCATTTGCCGATCAGAACCACTTCTTACACCTGGGACTTTCATTATCCTACCGTGCTACTGGTTCAGAGAACACTATTCGCTTTAGCGA
>CBDUGR010000236.1:0-4661 GCA_965366515.1 uncultured Gammaproteobacteria bacterium
GGTCACGCTCACAGATGCGGCGGATCAGCCGCTCTTTGAACCTGACCCTGGTGAAACGCCACTGTGGAATAACATTCGTTTAACCGGCCTGTTTAACGCTTCGATGCCGGTAGCCCAAATTGAAGCCGCCATTAACGTTGAATTTGCTACTTCAAAGCCCCGCTATAAAATTGAGATTTTAGAGGACAAGGACTGGATTAAAGAATGGATGGATCAATTTGAACCCATAAAATTCAATGATAATCTTTGGATCTGTCCAACCTGGCATGACCCGCCTGACCCGAGCGCAACTAACATTATTCTTGATCCTGGACTAGCCTTTGGAACAGGAACTCATGCAACCACAGCGCTTTGCCTTGAGTGGCTGAGCAGGGAAGCACTTTCTGCAAACTCTATTACTGATTACGGTTGCGGCTCTGGTGTACTTGCTATCGCGGCACTGCTAATGGGTTGCGATCAGGCTTGGGCCGTCGATATCGATCCCCAGGCATTACAGGCAACCGCCGCCAATGCGCAGGTTAATGACGTTGAAATTGATCGCATACATATCAACTTACCCCAGCGGCACCCATCATTAGCTACCGACATTGTTATCGCTAATATTCTCGCCGGGCCACTGGCAAACCTTGCTCCAACACTCACCAACTTGGTTAAAGAAGGAGGGAAAATCGCCTTATCCGGCATTTTGGTTAATCAAGCCGATCAAGTCTTAGCGGCTTATCAGGACGAGTTCGACTTCGACCCGGTGGTGGAAAAGGATGGTTGGGTATTGTTAAGCGCCACAAAGAAGAAATAACCTGTTAAAATTTGCTTGCTCCCAATTAATAGGGCACTGAATCAGGCAAAGCAGGACATGGAAAACACCCTCTTAACTAAATGCCCACATTGCAAAACTGTATTTCGAATACAGAGTGAACATTTGGCGATCGCCGAAGGAGAAGTGCGCTGCGGCGTTTGCTTCAAGGTCTTTAACGCAACAGAAGAAGGACTGACCTGTAGCGAGGGTGACAGCCCCGAGCAACCCATAAAAACGAGCAAGTCGGTGGCTTCCGACAAGGTCAAAGAACTAAATCTAGCTGATGCGAAACCAGCATCAAATACACCACAACTACCCGACCAGTCGGCGATAAAAAAACTGACCATCGAAGAGGAATCCGTTGAGGATTTGCTTGCACATCGACCAAATCCACGGAAGATGCAACAGCCGCTCCTTTGGGGATCGCTCAGCCTGATCGCCGTCACAATACTATTTATGCAATGGCTTTGGTTTAATCAGGACGTCTATGCAAACCACCCAAAGTGGCACTCATGGTACCAACAGGCTTGCCAGTATCTGGACTGCTCAGCGAATGATTATCAAGCATTGCACTTAATAGAAACAGAGCGTCTATCCGTACAAAGTCACCCAGATTTCAGCAATGTACTGAAAATAGATTTAATCATCCGTAATCAGGCTCTTTTCCCTCAGGTGCTACCTGCGATTGATGTTACTTTTTATGACATCAACGAAGCTATTGTAGCCGCGCGGACATTTCAGCCCAAAGAATATGTGGGAGGCCAACGCGACCCTCAGAGCATGCCAGTGGGCATTCCATTCCACCTTTCTTTCTCCATTTTTGATCCCGGCACTGAAGCGGTCAATTACGGCTTAAAATTCAGCCCCTCATTTTAAGTGATTGCTGGCTCTAAAAACCGCAAATAACTTTATCTCACTGGCACTCCGATGTATCATTAGCCCTTGGCAACAGGCACCGTATTGTGATGACAAACCCCGTAAAAACGGGAAGAAGATTATCCTTGCAGCCTACAACTTGCCCATAACAATGATACCCTTACCCATCGCCTCAGTGGGTATAAACCTTGACAAGGCCGGCTCTGCCAAGGCATGTGCGTGCTAACTATTGGTCCATATAAATTAGAAAACCGTTTGATACTCGCTCCGATGGCTGGTATTACCGATTTGCCGTTCCGCAAACTCTGTCGGCAAATGGGCGCGGATCTCACCATAGCCGAGATGATTACCTCAGATCAGCGACTTTGGCATACCCGAAAATCAAGGCAACGGCTGCGCAGCGAGGACGAGCGCGGCCCCCGCACCATACAAATAGCAGGGTCAGATCCACTCATGATGGCTGAGGCAGCTCGATCTGGTGAAGCACTGGGCGCCCATATTATTGACATTAACATGGGCTGCCCGGCAAAGAAGGTTTGTAATAAAGCCGCTGGATCAGCTTTGCTAAGGAACGAGCGTTTAGTCGCTGAGATATTGCAAGCGGTTACCAGCGCGGTTAACCTGCCTGTCACACTTAAAATCCGCACCGGATGGTGCAAGAATACACGTAATGCCCTGCAGATTGCGCATATCGCAGAGCAGGCAGGGGTTAGCGCATTAACTGTTCACGGCCGCACACGCGCCTGCAGGTTTGATGGAGAAGCCGAATATGAAACCATCGCAGAAGTTAAACAGAAAGTCAGCTTGCCCGTAATAGCGAACGGTGACATTAACTCTGCGATTAAAGCACGTTTTGTATTAGACTATACGGGAGCAAATGCGCTCATGATTGGCCGTGCGGCTAAAGGGCACCCATGGATATTTGCAGAGATAGACCACTATATCAAGACGGGTAGCAAGAAAAAACCGCTAAGCATAAAAGCCTTTAAGGAACTGGTTTCCAGTCACTTAAATGAACTTCATCTTTTTTATGGAGAGTTTCTGGGAGTACGCATAGCACGTAAACACCTGGGCTGGTACTTCTCACATTTAGAGGGTGGCGCTCAGTACCGCAGTGAGTTTAATAAGCTCGGCGCAGTGCAAGAACAGACTGACTACTTAAATAGACTATTTCAGAAATTTAACAATGACGAGCGGCTTGCCGCCTAGCGTTCTATCGGAGAATCAGATTGAGCTACATCACTCGCTCCTGACGACTACAGTTTTTCGGCAGCCTGCTTGGAGTTACCAAAAACGAGAATTATTAGATGGCAAAACAAAGCATCCCAAAAATCAATGGTCACTCAAGAACTTTGAAGCAAAGTGTTCAAACCTCAATGGATGAGTTTTTTGCTCACCTGGATGGTCAACCGGTCTCTAATCTTTACGAGATGGTACTATCTGAAGTAGAGGCACCTTTGCTGGACGTAGTGATGAAATACGCCAAAGACAATCAAACTAAAGCATCTGAAATTCTTGGGTTAAATCGCGGAACCTTGAGAAAGAAATTAAAGCAATACGACCTCTTGTAATTCCGCTACCCAACCCCATAAACAGTCCTTTCTCTGGCGGCCCCAGAGACCATGATTGACGCCACTCTCTCTCACCTGACCAAGAGGTTATTCGAAAGCTACATGACTGACACAACCACCCCCATCAAACGTGCGCTGATAAGCGTTTCCGACAAAACCGGTATTATCGAGCTTGCAAAAGGCCTATCTGGCTACCAGGTTGAATTACTTTCTACTGGAGGCACATTTCGCCTTCTTCAAGAAGCAGGTATTCCTGTTATCGAAGTTTCGGATTATACCGGTTTTCCAGAAATGATGGATGGACGGGTAAAAACACTGCATCCAAAAATACACGGTGGCATTCTGGCACGACGCGGTATTGATGACAGCGTTATGAGTGAGCATGAGATACAGGCCATCGACATGGTCGTTGTCAATCTATATCCCTTTCAGAAAACTATTGCCAGCGCAGATTGTGACCTTGCTACCGCAATCGAAAATATCGATATTGGCGGACCAACAATGGTTAGAGCGGCGGCTAAAAACCATAAAGATGTGGCGGTGGTCGTCGCCAGCAACGATTATCAACGCATACTTGATGAAATGGCCGAACTTAATGGATCGCTGAGCCTGCGTACACGGTTTGACCTGGCAACAAAGGCATTTGAGCACACCGCACAATATGATGGCGCAATTGCCAATTACCTGGGAACTTTGGTCGAAGACGAACCCACCCTTTTTCCTCGCACCTTTAACAGGCAGTACATCAAATCCGAGGATATGCGCTACGGAGAAAATCCCCACCAACAAGCCGCTTTTTATATCGACCCCAGCGCAACTGACGCGAGCGTTTCGAGCGCCAAACAGGTCCAGGGGAAAGCACTTTCCTACAATAATGTTGCTGATACAGACGCCGCACTGGAATGCGTTAAGCCTTTTGCAGAACCAGCCTGCGTTATCGTCAAACATGCTAACCCTTGTGGTGTTGCATTGGGCTCCGACATACTGGACGCCTATAATCAAGCTTTTGCAACAGACCCAACATCAGCCTTTGGCGGCATCATTGCCTTTAATCGTGAACTGGATGAAAACACCGCTCAGGCCATCATTGACAGACAATTTGTGGAGGTTATTATCGCACCGGCGATCACTCCAGCCGCTTCTAAGATTCTCAGCAACAAACCCAACATAAGGGTTTTAATAAGCGGCCAGTGGGATGCCATGCGCACCCCAAGCCTCGATTTCAAACGGGTCAATGGTGGCTTACTGGTTCAGGATACCGACCTGGGCATGGTCAATGAAGACGAACTCAAAATGGTCACCGAAAGGGCGCCCACCGAACAGGAGTTATCAGACCTGCTATTTTGCTGGGAAGTCGCCAAATTTGTTAAGTCCAACGCCATTGTCTACGCGCGTAATGGTCGCACCATTGGCATCGG
>CBDUGR010000237.1:0-4661 GCA_965366515.1 uncultured Gammaproteobacteria bacterium
CCATGACGCCCAAGGAGTATTCGAGAACAAAACCATTAAAATAACTAGAGAAGACTGGCCCAATAGCAAGAATGGCCAATATGATTTGGTTTTACATATCCAGTCGCCGTAATAACCGTATTATTACAGGCAGCGGCAAAGAGATTAATAGTCGCATAACGTAGGGATTTCCCTACGTTTGGCGGTTTTCAACGAGTTTCTGCGGTAAATTTGGAGGACGGGCCGCCTTTAACTTATTGATTAATAAAGAATTAAATTGTGATTACTCTGCCTTCGAACCGGTTGGTCGGGAGTTCGAATCTCTCCGGGGGCGCCAATAAAATCAAATAGTTAACGAAATTATTCTTTAATAATTCTGGCTCTACCCCACCAATGTACGTAGTCCACCAAAAATTGGAACGACTTACCGCCAACTTTCTATCCACTCTTCAAATTGCGACAGTCGAATCCGATATCTTGCTATATTGCCTTCGTGCAAACTCATCAGTTCTGTTTCAACCATCTCCAAAAAAAGTTTCCGATCCTGTTCTGTAATTTCCTCAAGAGCATATTCCTTAATTGTGCTAACGGCTGCTTTTTTTCCCATGCAACCAGTGACAATCTTACGGATTAGTTGGGCAATATGCTCTCGGTATCGTAAGCGAAACTGATCGGGTTCACCTAACGACTGACGCACGGCTGAATAACGGGCGGATGACCGTTCGTAGGCCCAGACAAAGACATCAGCCAACAGTTCGGTACGGTTCAACTCGTACACTCCCAGCAAGCCATCGATATAAGTTTTTTCCGGAACATCTATAAACGACAGCGGGCTAAGATTTTCACGTATCAAGGGAATATTGGCCGCCAAGCGCGAGACCCGTTTGTTCACATCGTCAAAGGGTTGCAGGTAGGGTAGCTGCCCCATGGCAAAAAATGCCTGTTCAAAGGGGTTCTTTATGGCGCAGGCCTTGGCTGAAACCTGATCGAAATATTCCTGTATCAGCGGGCCATCTTCCAGCGGATGAAACACGCTGCCACCGATGCCCACAGCGTGCTCTCGCAGCCGGCCACAGGCGGCCGGATCGGACAGCAGGTTTTCAGATAGCAGGGCATGGAGATTACAGAGGGTATAACGGTTAAAGCCCACATCAGGTGATGAATCCACCAGCAACTCGATGGCCGCCTTGTGGTTGAGGATCATCTGAGTTTCAAGGGCACTCTTGCCATCTGCCCTTTCGCCCACTGCCAAAAGACGCTCGGTTTCCAGCAGTGAGTATGTGTTGCCTTCCAGACGGCTTGAGTTCCAGGTCAGATCTATTAGTAGTCTATTGTAGATCTGCAAGGCATAAGTTCCAGCGGGTAATACATCAGTCTGAGACTGACCGATTTGCATCAGGTGTTGGCGTGTTTTTTCAGGTAAGTAGAAGGTTTTATTAGGCTGGTAAGCATCTAAAAATTTTCTGTTGTAGCCAACCGGTTTGCGTTGCTGAACTGGTAGGCGCACGGCCTGCTTTACTTGTTCCCCTTCTTTGGAGATGGGGATATAGATTTCCGCATGTGCCTCAAGGCTAAATTTTGGCACTTGAAGATCGGCAGTCCCCTTACGCGAGAGCAATCTATATTTACTGTTTCGCGCAGCCCCTTCCTGAATTAATTCCTTTTTTTCTACAAGGAATGCCAGCCGACGTTGCAGGGTACGACGATGTATATCTTGCTCAAGCAAGTTGCTGATTTCATCAATAGATGCACCGCCAGGAAAGCGGCCAACAGCCTGCTTAATGACCTCTAGTTCTACTTCCGAAATTTGTTTTGGCATGATCTGATTTGTCGCTTTAAGACTATTGCGACATATAAACGCATTTTTATGTCACAATCAAGTATCACGACACATAAAATAGATCGGAGTACATATTACGATATTATGACGCTTGCGTGTAATGCTTATTGCTAATCATAAAGTCGGCGGTTTATTAATCTCAGGATATCGCCGGGTTTTTGCCGGGCTGAGTTATACTCTGCAGTGCCTACCGCTGATAATTACAGCGATCACATCACTACAAAATCAATAAATTCAATATATTAGGCATCCAGCATGGAGCTTCGAACCGGTTGGCCGGGAGTTCGAATCTCTCCGGGGGCGCCATATTTTTCCAAGTGTAAAAAGCAATACCTCATTATAGTAGGTGTTTTCGCTGGCTTTCATTTTGAACCATCACCACCTTATTACCATTTAGAAGGTGCGATAGAAAATTGGTTTTTAAGAATTCAACCGCCGTTTAATCTGCTTTTAACCCCTGGCAAATAAAGGTAGTTTGAGGAAAATCAGACAAAAAAAAAGCCCACTGGGGTAGTGGGCTTAAAAACTCCTCATAACCCAAGGGGTTGGGTTTGAAAAGGGAGAGGAAAACTAAAATTCACATCATTGTACGAAAAGCTACCTCAGTGGCACTCGTCGTAGGCAATCATTGCCAATAAACCAAGAGTAACTGGAACCATAACCGCCAATACTGCTGAACTTATCATGTCGCTAACTCCTGCTATCAATCATATTCGATGGTGTAAATATAGCGGCCAATGTGACATAATCCAAATGTATTGTTTTTATATGTCATATGAATCTAAGTAATATCTTGCTCTACAGGGGGACACTCATGATAAATCGTTTGGCGCGTATCGATCTCAACCTTCTAATCTCGCTGCAGGTATTGTTGGAGGAGCGCAATGTCACACGCGCCGCCGCACGCCTTTTTGTTACGCAACCGGCTATGAGTAAAGCTCTGCAAAGATTGCGGAATATGTTTGATGATGAGCTCTTCACCCGAACCGCTCACGGCTTGATACCCACCCCCAAAGCAGAGCAACTGCAAGGCCCCCTTAATGATGTGCTTGATCGAATGGAAGCGGCAATATTTACCCCGGACTTTAATCCCGCAGATGCCCAGGGACTGATTCACATCTCTGTACCCGAAACAGTAGCGATTGGCGCAATACCGAGATTGTTAAAGAGAATTCATGACAAGGCACCCAATGTCAGACTACAAACACGGAATATACTTGATGACCATATGGACCTTCTGGCCTCAGGTGCGTTGGACTTTTCCATTTTTATCAAACAGGAACACAACGATGACTTTAAGTTCTTCCCTTTAGGTACCAATACGGCAATGTGCTGGATGCGCGCCGGGCATCCACTGGCGGAAAAGGAGGTTCTGGATCGCGAGGATATCATCAGCTTTCCGCATGTAGCTCTTTACCTACCCAACATCACCGACCGGGATCTGCTTCGCGTGGAACGTACCTTTCAGGAGGCAGGGATCACGCGCCAAACTATTCTCGAAACGACGCAGCTGCTCACCGCTCTTGAGGTACTCACACTAAGCGATTCTCTGATGCTAGGTCCCAAGTACCTGGCGGAATTCAGGTTGACCAAAGGGCACTTTATTTCCAGGCCGTTCAAAATTTCTGAACTCAACGAGTTGCGCCTGTTTTTATGTCTGATCCAGCATCGAAGAACGTTTAACTCTCCGCTTCATCGCTGGATTCAGGAGCAGTTATGTGAAATTTTTGAAGCGGCAGCTTCCAGCTTATGATTAGTAATATCATGCCATATAGGCATCTCTACAAGTAGCGCGAAAGGCCGCAAAACTCATGATTTGATAACGGTAACCGGCATCTAATCAAGCTGGCTTATTTTTTTGGAACGAGGCAAATGAAACCAGGTTATCAGAAGACATTTTGCTGGCTAGAAACTGTTTCTCGAAATCCTCTGCCGGCATCGGCTTACCCAGAAAATAACCCTGAATATAATTACACCCTTCTTTTTTGAGGTATGCCTTTTGCTCCTCAGTCTCAACACCCTCAGCTATCACCTTGACACCCAGACTGTGCGCCAGCGTAATAATGGTCGTTACGATATCGGCATCTACTTTATCAACGGTAATGTCTGAAACAAACGCACGGTCAATTTTAAGCATATCAATCGGGAAGCGCTTTAAATAGTTTAATGATGAGTAACCTGTTCCAAAATCATCGACCGCTAACTGTACGCCCATCGTTTTCAAGCGCTCCAGGGTTACAATCACCTCTTCAGCATTGGCCATGATCGTACTTTCAGTAATTTCCAGCTCCAAATTTTGGCTCGGCAACCCGGTTTCAATCAATGTTGCCGCCACCTGCTCAACAATAGAACCATTTTCCAGTTGGCGCGACGCCAGGTTGACCGCCATCCTTATAGGCGGACAGCCTTTGTCCAGCCAAGATTTTAGTTGCGCGCAGGCGGTTTTCATAACCCACTCACCCAGCTCTAGAATTTGCCCGGTTTCTTCGGCAAGGCCTATAAACTCAAGCGGGTTCATCATACCTCTACTCGGGTGCTGCCACCTGACCAGCGCCTCCATGCCAATTAGCTCACCTGTTGCCAAATCTTCCTGCGGCTGGTAATAAACCATCATCTCGCCGCGCTCAATAGCGCCACGCAAATCACTCTCTATTCCCAGTCGACGAGCAACATCAGCCTCCATTTTCTGCTCATAGAACTCGTAACAATCGCCGCGCTCCTTGGCACGATACATTGCAATATCGGCGTTCTTCAACAAGGTACCAATATCTGCACCATCATTCGGGTACATGGAGATACCAATACTGGTGCTGACATGCATCTCCTTGCCAAGGAAAACGAA
>CBDUGR010000238.1:0-4659 GCA_965366515.1 uncultured Gammaproteobacteria bacterium
AATGTCCTTTAAGTCGATAGCTATTTAAACAATGACCCTTTTACCCCTGTCGCAGCGGGCGGCCCGTGGTTAGCTCCATAATAGGAGACGCCTGTTGTGCTCCGGCTGTTTCGCCACACAGCACATAATCCAGGTTATCCTTAAAATAACGAGCGACCTGCAACCTGTTTCGCGCGGCAGGATACCCCGTTAGATTTGCCGACGTTGAGACCAGTGGGCCACCGAATGCCCAACATAGCTGCTGGACTAACGGGTAAGCACTTACTCTGAGCGCAACACCCGAATGATCGCCCCTAATCCACGAAGGCGCCTTTCCATTATCGGGTACGATCCAGGTTTGAAAACCTGGCCATGACGCTTCAAGTAGATCACGCTGCTGAGTTTCCTGGGGCTCAAGATAAGGCGCGACCTGCACCAGGTCAGCGGCCACTAGAATGAGCCCTTTGTCCAACGGGCGCTGCTTTAACGCGAGCAAGCGCGCTACGGCTTTGGCATTATTTGGATCACAACCAAGGCCCCACACCGCTTCTGTCGGATAAGCAATAACGCCTCCGCGTCGCAGCACCGTTGCCGCAAATTTTATTTGCCAGATACTCATTTAGTGCTGTAGCTCATTGACTGGCGAGCTGCTCCTGCAAAGCCGCATCTTTTGCCAGCACAGCCTGCATGTTGGCAGCGCGCTCTTCCTTTAGCCGATCTCCAAGCGATTCATCTTTGGTCGCCAGAATCTGGGCCGCCAGATACGCAGCATTTTTAGCTCCCGCTTTACCAATCGCAACGCTAGCCACGGGAATTCCACCCGGCATTTGAACGGTAGAGAGCAACGCATCCATTCCGCCTAAACCCCCCGACTCAATTGGCACACCTATTACTGGCTTAAGCGTCAGCGCTGCTACAGCTCCTGCCAAATGCGCGGCCATTCCGGCCGCCGCTATAAAGGCTACACAGCCTCGAGCATCGGCATCCTTGACATAATTGTGCGTTGCATCTGGCGTACGATGCGCAGAAGTGATTTTAGCCTCAAACTCAATTTCCAGTTTTTTAAGTACATCGATTGCGGCCTGCATAACGGGCAGATCGGAATCAGATCCCATAAGGATGGCGACGAACGGTGTTGACATGACAGAGAAGCCTCACATAGTGAAAAGAGGGCGAACGGTACCCCAGAGTGCTTTAAGTTTCAAGTACTGTAGAACCACTCAAATCATATTACCCTATCGTCGATACCTGACATAAAAATATGCATCCGATTTACCTTCATGATAGATTCCGTTGTCTATACTCAAAGATGTATTGCAAATATCCGGCGCTTAAAGCCCATTTAGACTAATTATTAGGGAGAATTTCAGACGATGTTTGATAAAAAGAGACAAGACGAGACACCCAGCAGTGACTATAACTCCGTTCGGGAACCCAGCGCCCCAAGCACTCCGGCTGGCGGCAGGCAAGCACTTATAGGCTCAACCATTAATATCAAGGGTGATATTAGCGGTGACGAAAACCTTGTTATAGACGGCAAAGTGGAAGGTAGTATTGAAATGGGCACAAAAGAAGTGACCATTGGTCGCAACGGCCGGGTTGCGGCTAACGTGCAAGCGAACGTTATACGCATCGAAGGCGAGGTGCAGGGAGATATCTCGGGCAATGAAAAAGTAATTATCTCCAAAACAGGCAATGTTCAGGGCAATATTGTCGCTCCTCGCGTGACGCTGGAAGATGGCGCTAAATTTAAGGGCAGTATTGATATGGACCCTGCTGTCTCAACGCCGGTAACCTCCATAAAGCCAATGAATTTAGCGGGTTCTCAAAAAAATGAGTCCACAGACAGTGGCTCCAAGGGGAACTGATTAGCCGCTTTAATTCTACCTAAGAACATATTTTTAATGTTTTCCACAGCCAATCGCAGTAATCATGCGGTCCCTGGCGGGACAGTCTCGACTTTTAAAAGTACGCTATTCCCTGGGTTATTTGATCTAGAGTCGCTGGAGGATGGGCGGTGCCTCTCTGTTTTGGATCTTGGTCCAGCAATATCGACAAGCATTAATTTTTTTGGCCATTATAAGTGTCACCTGCATATTCTGGATCTGTTCTCAGAACCGATTATTACACAGCAACAGTTGTTAACGGCTGATGAGCTGGAGACCCATCTCTCCAACATTTTTAGCTTTCCCGAAAGCACCTGTTTTGACGTCTGCTTGTTCTGGGACCTGTTTAACTATCTGGATAAGCCCGCCATCATGGCCCTTAACCGGCTACTAGCACCCTATCTGCACCCCGAAACAAAAGCCCATTGCTTTGGATTGCTCAAGACAAATACACCTCTTGCTTTTCAGCAGTACGGTATTCTGCAACCCGACAGCCTGAGCGTAACGGCTCGCTCTGATCCTGCGCCGGTTTTGTACCCCCATCCTCAGGCTGTACTTAAGGGGCTATTAAACAGTTTTAACACGACCCGAACCATGTTGCTTGGTGACGGCAGGCTGGAAATGCTACTGCAATCCAGGGCTGCCAAGGGTTCGGCCTAGGCAACACGGATGTAACCCCCGGATACCGGCTGTACAAAGCGATCCAGCTCTAATCGCATCAAAACCTGGATTAATTTACTTACCGGAAGTAGCGTTCTTTCCACCAATAGATCCATCGGCGTCACCTCATATCCCACTTGAGCGAGTACCTGCTTGGTTTCACCATCCAGAGGCAGCGTTGCAGGCTCTGTTTCACTAAGGCCCAATGTGCTAACGGGCGCCACTAGCTGCGGTGCAATCTCCTCCAATATGTCGTCGATCGACTCAACCAGTTTTACTCCCTGGCGTATTAACTCATGGCAACCTTTAGATAAGGGGTTGTGAATCGATCCGGGAATGGCAAATACTTCCCGACCTTGCTCCATTGCAAATCTTGCGGTAATCAATGAGCCGCTTTTTACAGCAGCCTCCACCACTAGAACGCCCAAACACAAGCCGCTGATGATACGGTTACGCTGTGGAAAGTGGGCCGGCCTCGGCTGACTGCCCAAGGAAAACTCGGTAACCAGCGCGCCTTGATGAGTAATTTTTTGGGCAAGCTCTTTATGTCTACGCGGATAGATACGATCCGCGCCAGTGGCCATCCCTGCGACCGTTGGCTGGCTCACTTCCAGCGCGCCCAGGTGGCTGGCTCCGTCTATGCCCAAAGCTAACCCGCTGGTAACAACGAGGCCGCGCATTCCCAGCTGTCTTGCAAATACCCGAGCGCTCTCTAGACCTGTCGCGCTGGCATTGCGACTACCCACTATTGCAATTTGTGCAGCTTGTAAAAGTGCGGGCGAACCCCTGACAAACAGTAGTAATGGCGGTACAGCAATCTGTCTTAATCGATCCGGGTAACAGTGATGATTCAGTGAAAGGATTGTGCAGTCAGGCTTTTGCGCCCATTGCAGCGAACGCGAGACCTGCTGCCCTAATTCGCTAGCGCCAGCATGAAGACCGTACTCGGAAAACGCTTTTTGAACGGGGGCTGTTATGCCTGCATCCGTCCATTGGGCTGCAGATGCGGCCAGTATTTTTTCGGCACTACCAAAGTAGCTTAAAAGGGCATGTTTGCGTTTAAGTGATAGCTGTGGCACATGGAAAAGGGCCAGCCATGGCCCTAATTCCTCTTCCTGAGGGTTGTTCATTGATCATCCTTGATGTTTATACTGAAACCTAGTGGGGCAGAAGGCCTGGAATCTTTCGGGCTTAGGTGATCGTGGCGAGGAAAAGTCCGATTTGACACATATCTTTCGAGCGTTTGAGACGAATAATTCGCCATTCAACAAAAATGATCGAAAAAATACCTATATTCGGTTTTTCCGCAATATATTACTCCTAAGTCAAACGGACCCTTAGGGGTTTCTCAACTCATCCATAACCGCCAAAGGTCGTTGCGCCTTGAGCACCAGTCCATAACTCATTTTTTCAAATACCCGAAATACCATCAAGATACCCGCTCGCTCTGACGGCAATCGCACCACGTCTTTACGCAGGCGGTCCTTAACTGTACCGCTGCTATGGTAGATCGCCATCACATTGCCGATCTCAATATTTTCGCGTGCGCCCCGGTTAATGGCGACTACATCAAACTGACCGACTTGGCTCACACCACCCAGTACGGCAATAATCTTACCGTTAACTTCCTGCTCGGGAGTGCTGGGGAAAAAGGTGGGAATGACTTTAGCTTCTTCGGTAGGCAATAACCGATCCTGAAGTCGCACCTCTTCATTGCTGGCTGACAGCCGCATAGTGGAAATATCGTCTTCTTTTTCGATGATTTTCCCAAGCCCGATTTCCAGCGCTTCAACACCCAACTCTTCCCCCGTGTCAGGATCAACGTAGCGGGTCGATGGTCTATAGACGCCATAGGAGGAATACAGCTTAATGCCGCCATCCAAGTGATCTCTGGCATACAGCTTGTCGCCATTTCCAGAAACAATTCGTCCCTCATGACCTGAAATCACATAGGAAGCATCTGAAAGCAATTGTCGTGTAACCACTCGACTACGGTTAAGGAAAGCGTCAACCGCATCCAGTGGAATTGCTGGAATAACCGTATCCAACGGTTCAACTCTTTTTGTTGGCGAGAGTTTAACTGTTCGACTGCCGTCTCCGCGCTGCAGAACCAATCTGGGCTTGCCATCGAGGT
>CBDUGR010000239.1:0-4655 GCA_965366515.1 uncultured Gammaproteobacteria bacterium
TTAAAACAAGGCAAGGCTATTAAAAAACATAGTTGAGAAAACTGATGATCGAGGACCGTCACTCGACTCATATAGCCATACAAATATTTCAATCTATCTAAATGAATGACATCAAGCAGTTTCAACTGGATAAGTCCCGAACCGATCAGAAAAGACCCAGAACAAACTGGCGGTTAATCGGTATCAACGGTTCGAATTACACTGTGAGCATATTTGCCTAAATCACTGCCAATCGATTGCTTTGCAGAGCGCTAGATGTCATCGTCATTAAGAGCCGTAACAACTTGGGGTAATTGTTTCCTGTCATTCAATCGCAATACCAACAACAAAACCAAGCCCATACCCAAGGACACCAGGATCGCATAACTAGCAGAAACGGCGGGATTCACAACGCCCATCCCGAGATTCAATACCAGGTGGATAATCAGCGCAGAAAAAGCACAGCCCGCAACCGCCCATAGTGGCAGCTCCCGCTTCACCATCACACCAAACAACAAAGGCACCAAAGATGCCGCGGCCAGACCATATACCCCTTTCTGCGCGAATAGCCCCACAAGCTGCGGTGGATGCCAGGCAAGCAGACCCGCAAAAACACCAACAAACACCAATACGATACGGGATAACATCAGCCCCTGGCCGCCCGAACGTGTGCCAAACAGCGGTTGGTAGATATCATTCACGACCATTGCTGACAAGGACACCAGAATGCCATCCAGGGTACTCATTCCGGCCGCCAACAGCGTAATAAAAACGAAAGTGAGTACGTAGGCACCCCACGCTGTCCCGGAAAACTCCACGAGCAGATATTCGGTAACCACGCGATCCTGAGAAGTTGCCTCAACTCCAGACAACTGTGCGTAAAACCCCAACATCAGCATCAGTGCAAAACAAAACCCCACGACGACGGTAGTTGCAATAAATTTATTAATGTCACCCTCATTGCGAAGATAAAGCACTTTGGTCAGGATATGGGGTTGCAACATCAGCGCAAAGGTCACAATAAACCCGCTACCAAACACAGAAAAGAAATCATAATAGAGGTTACTTTCGCTGTTGTAGGGTTGAGCATATTGCTCACCAAACTGTTCCAGCGAGGCAAAAAACCCTGCATCAAAATACTTTAGCCCATTAACAAACAAAAACAGACTGATACCCAGCATCATAATGCCCTGGAGGGTATTAGTGTAAGCGTGTGCATAGGTACCGCCCATCAGAACATAGGAAAAGACAAATAGCAGGATTAAAATCAGAGCTATCTCTCTCTCAACGCCAAATAATCCCGTGACCAACAGGCTGCAACCCACCAAAATTAATACGACAAAAGTAATAGAAAGCAGGTTAAGAAATGCAAAAAACAGACTAAATCCGCGATGCTGATAACGATGATAAATCCATTCGGGAATAGTTAGCGCGCCGTGCTGGTCACCGACACGCAAGAATCCCCGCGTCAGCATAACAAAGGCCGTAACAATGCCCAGCGACGCGGCCACGCCATAATGCAGATAAGCTGACAAACCATGCGTATATACGAAACCCGGATTGATGACAAAGGTAGCTGTTGAGGCAATTGATGCGGCCAGTGTAATTCCAATCAAGTAAGGGTTCATATCCTTATTACCTATAGAAAACCCTCGCAGATCGCGGGTTCTCTTCATCCCTATCCAGGAAAGTGCAAAAGTTGCTATCACATAAAAACCACTAACCAGATATTTGAAGAGTTCTGCTGACACTTTCTTCGACCTCTATTAAGGGTATGGTATGATTGAAGTTACCTAGTTTTCAACAATTGTTGAATTTTGTCAACAAAAGGTTAACAGGGAAGCAACATAGAACCACTCAGCCACTTAAAGCTCGCGGCTAACTGCGCTAAACCTGTTTCAATATCTTTGGTATATGCAATGAATGAGTCTAAAAAAATTTCTAAAAAAGAGCGTATCCTTGACGCCGCAGAAGAGCTGTTTGCCCAGCACGGTTTTGACGGCGTTACGATCCGTCAAATTGCGGGGCAGGCTGAAGTTGACGTAGCACTCGCAAGCTATCATTTTGGGAAAAAGCGAGATCTGTTTGATGCTGTATTCCTGCGTCGCGCAGAAATTCTCAACGAAGAGCGGTTAGAGGCATTACTCAGGTGCCAGGCAACATCAGGCCCGACGGGCCCCACAGTCGAGCAGATTATTGAGGCTTTTCTGAGACCACTGGAAATGGAACAGGAAAGTGGCGACCCGGGTTGGAAAAACTATCTGGCACTGGTCGCCTATATCAATAACTCTCCTGTTTGGGGCAAGGAGTTGATGAGCAAGCATTTTGACCCATTGGTAGCACGCTTTATTGAAGCCCTGAAAAAAGCACTACCCAACGCAAATGAGGAGCAGATTTACTGGTGTTACAACTACCTTTCCGGAGCGCTTACACTCACCTTTGCGCAAACCGGGCGTATTGACAAGCTCTCTAAGGGGCTATGCCACTCGACTGATTTTAAAACCGCCTATGACCATATGATTCCTTTTGTCACGGCAGGGTTCCATCGTGTTTGCGGCCAAGCAGAAGAACAAATCTAACTATCTGACCCGAGTTTAATGCATGAACAATCCCGCTGTAAAAACCGCCCAAATCAAGAACACTGTTTTCGACTTGGGTGCCGTGTTGTTAGATTGGAATCCGGAAGATATTGCGGAACAGTTTGCTGACAGTAAACAAACCAAGCAATTGTTATTGGACAACATTTTTTATCACCAGGACTGGAAGCGACTGGATCTGGGCGCCATTAGTGCCAATGAGGCCGTTCAGTGTTTCGCCAATAACACTGGGCTACCCCTTCCATTAATGCAAGAGCTGATGGCTTTTATTAAAAACTACCTGGGTGCAAAGGAAGATAGCGTGGCCCTGCTCCAGGAATTGCACCAAAAAGGACATCGCCTTTTTTGCCTGTCCAATATATGCCGCGAACTCTACGACCATGTCACTGAGCGACACCCATTCTTTGAGCTGTTTGAGGGCACCATTGTTTCTGCCGACGTTAAGCTTGCCAAACCTGACCCCAAGATATTTGAATACATGCTTAACCGCTTTGACATACTGGCTGAAGAAACGCTGTTTATTGATGATATGCCAGCAAATATCGAATCGGCAAAAAAACAGGGTATCCAGGGTATCACCTTTAAAGAAATAGACGATTGTCGACGCGCAATCAGACATTTAATTGGGTAAACTTACGTATTGTTGATCAGCTACCGAAGAGTAAAATGACGACCACTAGAATTCATCCTACCGCCATTGTTGCCGAATCTGCCAAGATTGGCGAGGGCTGCCAAATTGGGCCATACGCGATCATTGGCGAGCATGTTACATTGGGAAACAACTGCCAAATTGATGCACAGGCGGTCATCGAGCCCTTCGTAAGCATGGGAGAGCAAAACCGAGTGCACCCACATGCAGTCATCGGCGGTTTACCGCAGGATCTCAGCTTCGACCAGGCAACTTCCAGCGGAGTGAGCATCGGGAACAGTAATACCTTTCGCGAGGGCGTCACGATTAGCCGTGCTACTGTTGAGGACCAAAACACGCAGATAGGTGATCACTGCTATTTTATGAATAACGCCCACGTTGCGCACGATTGTAACGTCGGTAATGCTAATATTTTTGCCACCAGCGCGACCCTCGGCGGCCATGTAAAGGTCGGAGATAAAGTATTTTTTGGCGGAGGCGCTATGGTGCATCAGTTCTGCCGGGTAGGCTCCTTTGCTATGATTGCCGGAGTGATCGGCATTCGCAAAGACGTCCTACCCTATATGCTGATTGGTGGCTCACCGGTACGACATTATCGCCTTAATACTATCGGACTGCGCCGCGCAGGAATCAGCGGCGAGCGCTATAAAGCGCTGAATCAGGCATTTCGCTGTCTAAAGGATAATAAACCGCTAAATGAAATCACTGATACACCGGAAATTGATCATCTCAAGCAATGGCTGTCAGATAATTCAAAGCGCGGTAGTTACGGCTTTATCGACGCAAAAAAACTGAAGGATCTGGAGTGAGATTTTCCTGACTCCGAATTTGGAAAGAGCGAGGAGCAAACATGTTAGAAATGGACAATAGCCTGCTGCTAATTGTCGATGTGCAGGGAAAGCTGGCTACCCTGATGCAGGATCCGGAAACCTATTTAAACAATCTAAAAATCCTGATTAAAAGTGCCGAAATATTAGGGTTACCGATTATCTGGGCCGAACAGTTGCCAGATAAGCTGGGATCCACCCTGCCGGAAATTGCAGAACTGCTGACCGACTATCAGCCTGTCGCCAAAAGTAGTTTTAGCTGTTTCGGCAATAATGAGTTACGCCAGGCTTTGTCGGCCAGTGGCAAAAACCAGATCCTGGTAACCGGTATTGAAACCCATATTTGCGTTTATCAAACTGCGCTGGATTTGATAGCGCTCAACAAAGAAGCACATATTGTCTGCGATGCCGTTTCCTCTCGTATTGCAACCAACAAGATTGTAGGCTTGGAAAAAATGAACGCTGCAGGTGCACAGCTGACGAGCACCGAGACCTGTCTGTTTGAACTCATGAAAAACGCCGATATCAAGGAATTTAAGCAAATTGCGCAACTTCTTAAGTAGAAAGCCCAAATCAACCATGAAAAAGTGGCAATGTATTGTG
>CBDUGR010000240.1:0-4653 GCA_965366515.1 uncultured Gammaproteobacteria bacterium
GCCGAGATTTTTGTCCAATACTATATCAACACCTAAGTAGCCCAGCCCGGTCATGTCATAGCATGCGGCGGCCAAAGGCAGGATTCTTTCCCAGTGGGGGATACGCAGTTTATCGAATAATTGCCCTGTATCGGGGTGTTTGAACACTGGTCGATTGAATTGAACGGCTTGTAACGCCTGGCCGTTTGCCAAGTCAATGCCTACACCCACGGCGCCCTGATGTAAATTCGCTTTACCATCTGAAGCATGCGTTGCCAGCCTCAACATAGCCATCACGGGGTATCCCTTGAATATAATAACTCGGATATCAGGAATACCTTCGTAACTATAAGCATCGAAGGCTGAGTCAAACTGCACCATTGCTTCAATCATTGCAACATCCTGGGCACCTCCCAAACTATAGAGTCCGCTCAGAATATTCGAAATATGACGTTCTACCTGATCGTGCGTCAGTGAGTCCCCACTGGGTTTAAAGTAAATGTCATGTTCACGCTCGGCAATCACCAGTATGCCTTTGCCGCCGCTTCCTTTGGCAGGCTTAATAACAAACTGATCGAAGGGTGCTATCAAGTTGCGAGCCAGCTTGACATCATGCTGACACTCTATCGTTCCCAGCAATTCTGGTACAGCAATACCCGATTTTTGCGCTAATAGTTTGGTTTTTAATTTATTGTCGACCAAAGGGTAAAGGTGGCGAGGGTTATACTTCGCCACGAAATCTACATTTCGGGCGTTCATGCCCATAATGCCGAGCTTATTTAATTGTCTGGGAGTCGCTAGATACATGTTTTTCTGTCATTGGCTGAAATCTTCGCAGTTCGGCCAATCTGTAGCCAGTGTATTGGCCTAATATCAGTATTAAACCCAGATTGACCAGCAGAAGTTCGGGGAAGTTAAAGGTCAGATACTCAATTACTCGATTGGTCATACATAAGTACGCCAGAACGGCAACCAGCAGACTGCCGCTGCCCTGAATCAGTACCTGTTTTGGGCCCTCTTCTTCCCATAGTATCGACATGCGCTCGATGGTCCAGGCGAGAATAATCATGGGGAAAAAAGTAACTGTAAGCGCCTGGCTGAAACCAAGTTTTTGGCTGATAATGCTAATTGCAGACATGATGGCAACCACTACGATGATGACTGCCGATATTCTGGCTACCAGTAACAGATTTAAGCGTGACAGGTAGGAGCGGATGATCAGGCCGGTACCCACTACCAGAATAAATATCAGCAATCCGGTCACAAGTGAAGTCTTTATAAATGCCAGGGCAATCAATATTGGCATAAAGGTGCCAGAGGTATGAATGCCCACCAGAATTCTCATAAAGACGACGACCAGTGCACCGATGGGTATTAGCAAAATGTACTTAAATGCATTTTGTTCTTCTATAGGCAATGAGTAAATCGAAAAATCTATCAGGGCCGCTTCGTTATCTGCTGCGTAGTGCACCGCCAAATCTTGGGTGGCGCGCACGTTTTTTATCATTGAAAAATGGACCTTTGAATTCTGGCCACCGATGACGTCGAGCAATGACGCTTCGCCTCGCTGCCATAAAATAAACTGTTTGGGGCGTCCGGCAACACCCGTTTCCGGATCAAATAATTGCCAATGAATACCATTATGAATTTCGATAAAACTAACCAGGGATTGCCGTCTTCTACCGCCCTCCAGGAATAGCCCGCGTGCTATTCTTGATGGAATTCCTGCCATGGATAACAGATCGACGGTTAGCTTTGTTTTAAAAGTGGTGCTGGGATAATCACCGATCAATAGTCTGACATTTTGTTCGGGTTGGCTTGCGTTCAGTGCCTGAATGAGGCCGCTGGTAAAAGATTCGGCGTTAGCAGATAACTGGTGGATATCATCTACCAGTGTTTTTGCCGCCGTTCTAAAGGGCTCATCAAGCTCCGGTGGTTCTGGCGTTTTGGGTAGTTCGTCAGCGATTTCAATATTGGTGCCTGGTTTTTCGTAAATATCGAGACGGTAGTAAAGCGCCTGTTTGTCATGGATAGACCTTGCGGTCCATTGAGCCTTTCGCTCCATATTGCTTTCGATTTGGGAAAAACCAAACCCGGAGGAGGCAAAACCTTCATTAAGCGTGACGAAATCAGGAGGATTGTTAGGTAACGTAAAGTTTACAATTACCGGGTCTCCCCGAGCAATGAACTCAATTTTTGCCTCAATGGTCCAGACAGGTGTTTTGTCTCCTGGCATGAGTGGAAAGCCAAGAGCGTAATGCTTGTAAAGCATGAGGCCTATGCCGCAAGCTATAAGCGCGAGGGCTAGAGCATAGAGCTTGAGTTTTGACATAATTAAGGTTTCTTCGGAGAGGTGATATATCGCTTACTGACATCAACTACAGCGAAATCTCTTAAAAAATTTCGTCCGATCAATACTTGATGTTTGAAGTTTGACCGGTCTACTAATGTAAAGTTAATCCTTTGATCTATGCTTCCCAGAATAACACGCATTTTAACTACTGGCCGCAGTTGCGAGTCATTTTCATGTTCTTTTATTCGAGTATGTTTCCTCACCTGGCGAACCAGTTCTATAGTTTTCCCGGTTTCAGGATCCAGAACGCCAAATTTTACGTAGGGTTTACCGTCTCGCTCGAATTCAGTTAAGTCAATAGCATTCAGGGACGAAGTCTGTGCTCCAGTATCAATTCGTGCTTTAAATTGAATGTCGGGTGGTATCAAATGGACATATTCAAGTTGACCGACAACCAGACTTTCAATTTCTACGTTTTCAGTTCCAGTAGCTGTTAAAGCGCTGTCCGGCTCGTTGACTGGGAGCACGGTTTTCTGGATTACTTCAAGTTTACGCCTTTCCTGTTCCAGCTCGATCAGGGATGATGCAATGAGCTTTTTTTCAGTGTCCAGTAGTGAGAGCTTGGTATCCAGTTCTTCGTGCAATTCCTGCAGTTCCACAGCTCTTTTATCGAGCTGCTCGCGCTCTATTTTTATCTCTTCCATCTGCTGTGGATTTGAGCTCGGAATCTGCTGGCAACCTGCAGACAGGACGGCAATTGATAACAAAGCAAACAGGTTGCTTATAGATTGGTGCCTAAATCGTTTGTGTTTTGACATGAAGATTAATCAGTATCCATTCTATCAATAAATACATTGTCGTTTTTCGATTGCTTAAGATAACACAGATAATGCCAGAGAAGAATGTGCCTTGAGTGAAGCTCTTGCCCATAACCCTGTACGATTTCACCTATTCACTCATCTTGCCATCTAAGGCGGCAGTAAAAATTGCTAGTGTACATCTTCTTGAGAAGGGGAGCACTCGGACTGTGATTCACCGAAGGCTCCCCGCGTGTTAGCAAATGACGACCGTCTGAATTATAGAGCCGACGGGCAGCCTTTATATGCTGTATTTAAATTGTTCACATCCCGCTAATTGGAAAAAGAGCTAACAGCGTCTGGTTGTGGTTGTATTACACAGCTACAATTGCCCCTCAGAAAATTTAGATACAAATTATAAGGAAAATAATGCAGTCGATTAACGAGCGCCTCGCAGAAGAGCTTAACGCACAACCTTTGCAGGTTATTAAAGCTATCGAGCTATTGGATCAGGGAAGTACCGTGCCATTTATTGCGCGGTATAGAAAAGATTTGACCGGTGGTCTGGATGACGGTCAGCTGCGTACCCTGGAATTGCGTTTGGCCTATCTCAGGGAGTTGGAAGAGCGAAGGGAAGTGGTGCTTAGAAGCATTCAGGAACAGGAAAAATTAACGCCGCAGTTAGCCAAGCAGATTCGGGATGCGCAAACAAAGATTCGGTTGGAGGATCTCTATCTACCCTATAAACCAAAGCGGCGAACCAAAGCTCAGATTGCCAAAGAGGCGGGCCTGGAACCACTGGCGTTAGCCCTTTATGAGGATCCGCAATTGTCCCCGGAAGAAACAGCTAGTGGTTATATCGATCGAGATAAAGGGATCGATGAAATCAAGCAAGCATTGGAGGGTGCGCGGCAGATTCTAATGGAGAAATTTTCCGAAGACGCCGAGTTGTTGGCAAAGCTTAGGGACTATATTCGCAGTTCTGCTCTGGTTGAATCTAAAGTTACAGAGGGGAAGGAAAAGAGCGGAGCCAAGTTTAGCGATTATTTTGATTACTCAGAAGCGTTGTCGAAAGTGCCTTCGCACCGGGCACTGGCGCTGCTCAGAGGGCGAAAGGAAGGGGTGTTGTCAGTTTCCGTCAGGGAGCCGGAGAATGGTGCCGAAGTTTCCGGCGAAACGGTTTCTCAGGGTCAGCAGATGGTTGCCGGGCACTGGTGTATTGTACCAAAGGGGCGGGCAGCTGATTATTGGTTAGAGGAAGTTATACGATGGACCTGGCGGATTAAGCTATTCACTCATTTGGAATTGGAGTGTTTAAATGAGTTAAGAGAACGGGCCGAACAGGAGGCCATTCGGGTGTTCTCGCACAATTTGAAGGATTTGCTGTTGGCAGCACCGGCCGGCAATCGGGTAACTATCGGTTTGGATCCGGCACTGCGTACAGGCGTGAAACTGGCAGTTGTGGATGAGACGGGCAAGGTATTGGATCATGGCGTTATTTATCCAAATAAACCTCAATTGAAGATACAGGAGGCGGAAGCACAGCTGGTTGCATCGCTCGAGCACCCCAACATCATCTCCCTC
>CBDUGR010000241.1:0-4634 GCA_965366515.1 uncultured Gammaproteobacteria bacterium
GCTTGCTCATTGGCATCGACTGCGGCGACCAAACTGGTGATGGACCAGACCATTACCGCTAAAAAAACTGATCTTAATGACATCCTACTATTTTTCCTTTTACTAAAGGGTTCAGGAAGAGATCGTTTTAGCGGGAATAGAATCTCTGCTGTATGGCGTGACCTTTAAGCGCTCAGCATCTCCAACTACGCCAATCTCGTCATCTGTCAAATAACAGGCCGGATCTTCCTGCCAAGGATCACCCGTCAATTGATAGGCCCTGACTCTCGTATTACCCCCACAAATAGCACTGTAATGGCAGGCTCCACAGCGGCCTTTCAACTGTCTGGGCCGATTTTTTAGCCCAGCCATCAACGGGTCAGAACGATCTTCCCAGATCTCTGAAAAAGGGCGTTCTTTAACATTACCCAGATTGTAATCCCACCAGAATGTATCCGGATGCACATTTCCCACATTATCGATATTGGCCACATATAACCCGGATGCATTACCTCCCCAACTCTCCAGCCGCTGCCGGATAAAACCTTCCATTTCAGGATAGTTTTTACGCACCCAATAAAGCAGGTAAACACCGTCAGCATCGTTATTGCCTGTCACATACTCTCGGGTTCTCCCCTCCTGGAGTTCTTTCCAGCAACGATCAAATATCAAATCCATCGCCCAGCGAGTCAACTGATGTACAACATCATCCTTACGATTTCGATTACCCCTGCCCGCATAATTAAGATGCGAAAGATAAAATTTATCGATCCCTTCATCATCCACTATCTGCAACAGTTCCGGCAGTTCCTCTGCATTGTCCTGAGTTAAGGTAAATCTCAACCCCACTTTAATACCATTCGCCTGGCAGAGCCGTACGGCTTTCATTGAGGCATCAAAGGCACCATCTAGCTGCCGAAATTTATCATGAGTTGCGCCAATCCCATCGATACTGATTCCGACATAATCAAAACCGGTTTCAAGCAATGGCCCTATGTGGGATTCATCAATTAACGTCCCATTACTAGAAAGGCCAACATAAAAACCCTTATCTTTGGCATATTGACCCACCTCATAAATATCGGGACGTAACAATGGCTCCCCGCCCGATAGAATCAATGCTGGCACCCGGTACTGCTTCAGGTCATCCATCACCCCTTTCACCTGCTCAGTGGATAACTCTCCCGGGAAATCCTTGTCCGCGCTTATCGAATAACAGTGCTTGCAACAGAGGTTGCAGCGCCGAATCAGGTTCCAAATCACCACTGGACCCGGCGGTTTTCTCAACGCAGCTGCGGCGTCCGGGTTAGCAAGGGCCTGCATAAATTGTGTCACGCGAAACATATCAACTTCCTCTTTAACGAATCCTTAAACCCGTTTTCTTTAATATTTTCAGACTATTAAGCTGCGTCATCGCTAAACACGAGGAACCTAACAACTCTCTGATTATCTGCACCTGCTGTTCAACTTCCGGTTCTGTTCGGCCATGCACCATAGCAAACAGGTTGTAATTCCAGTCAGGTTCCTGGCGAGGTCTTTGGTAGCAGTGACTGACAAAATCCAGGTCCCCAACCTGCTGGCCCAGTTGCAATATATGCTCGTCCTCTACATCCCAGACTGTCATCAGGTTATAGCGGTAACCCAGCGCATAATGGTTTGGTACTAACCCAATGCGCCGAATCAACCCCTGATCCAACATTTTGCTCATTGTTACCAGCAATTCAGACTCATCAACACCAACCTCTTCAGCAATGGTCTGGTAGGGCCTGTCACATATCGGCAAGCCATTTTGCGTTGCCGCAATGACCTTCTTCACTAATACTGGATCTAACATTCGATTAACGCCTAGGCCTGCAGTTTCAAACCGACAAAAAATTCAGTTTGCTTAGGGAGATTTAATCCAGGACAACCCGTCACCTTCTTAATATCTTCAAAAACCTGTTCCAACTCCTGGTAATCCTCAGTGGCTAAAACAAACCACATATTCCATTCATGTTCACGCTGATAATTATGCGCCACTTGGGCATAGCCATTCACCTGATCCGCCACCTCATCGAAGCGATGTTCGGGTACTTTCAAGGCGCAGAGAGAAAACGAACCATCTGCTTTTTCAATATTATAGAGTGGGCCAAAGCGCGTCAGAACCCCTTTATCCAGTAATCGTCGCAAAGTCTGCTGTACTTCTTCACTAGTGACGCCCAGGTTCTCGGCTATCCGCATAAAGGGCTCTGGGTCTAGCGGAATATCGCCCTGATAGGCATTAATAAGCCTTCGTTCCAGATCACTCAGAACCACAGATTCCTGGCGCAGCGGTCGGTGCTCAGACATATCGAGCCCCTCTTTGCTTAAAGCGTTTGCTGCTAAATAACAGCTTATGTGGATAACTTAGCTGATGACGTTCAATAAGCTCCTGCAACTGCTGTTCAACCAGATCACGCCCCTTTCCATGAATCATACAAAAAAGATTGTAAGGCCAGCCTTGTCTGCGCGGTCTCTGGTAACAAAGAGTAACGCAGGCCTCATCTGACAGTAGTTGCGCAACCGTTTCGATTTCCATGTCCGGGATATCCCAGACGACCATACAGTTTGCCGAGTACCCCAGCTCATGATGCCGGAGAACCATGCCGAACCGTTTAATGAGTCCCTGCTGCGTAAACTCCTTGATCTTGGCTATTATTTCCTGCTCGGTGACACCCAGTTGCTCTGCCAGATAAGCATATGGTTTGCTTACCAGTGGGAGCCCCTCCTGAAGTGCTCTGCGCAGTCTATTCTCAAACAGATCTGCTACCACAACGGAAATCCCAGGTCGATGTGATAACCTTTCACCATCGGCAAATTCAGCAAAGGATAATCAAATTTCGCAGTTATCTTTTCCAAAACGCGCTCGACACTTGGCTGATCGGTCGCATTAACAACAAACCAAAGGTTGTAATCGTGCTCTCGCTGATAGTTATGATTCACCTCTACAAACGTATTCACAAAGGCAGCAACCGCCTCGATTTCCTGCTCCGGCACTGCCAGCGCTGCCAAAGTGCTGGCTCCAGCTCGATGATGATTGAATACCGCACCAAAGCGTGAGATGACTTGTTGGCTTTCCAACTCTTGAAGTCGCTGCAAAATTTCCTGCTCGGGTATCCCCAACTCCTCGGAAAGCAGCTTGAAAGGCTCTGGATGTAGTGGAAAATTCTTCTGTATCTTATTTAACAGTTTCCGGTCCTGATCCGAGAGTTTCATTACAGACCTATTTTAGCAGCACGATTGGTAAAAAATATACCGCTGGGCTTATGCGCATCCAGAGTTTTAAGTAAGGAATAATCCTCGGTGTCATACACTTTAATTCGGTCCTCATCACGCACTGATATCCAGACCTTCTCGCCGCGCGGCGCAAACTCCATGTGCAGTGCTCCTTTGCCTACATCGAGCGTTTTAACCACTTTTAAACTATGCACATCAATCACCTGAATCCAGTTATTATCGGGATAGGCGAAGTTCACCCATACTTGCCTGCTATCTGGCTGCACCATCGCAAATACAGGCTGCCCCTTTAATTCGATACGGCCCACCTGCTCCCAGCTACTTTTATCCACCACCAAAACCTGATGCAAACCAATCGCGGGCAAAAAGATTAAATCTCCGGCAACCGCCCAGCCCTCAAGGTGCGGCATCTTATAAACCGGTAATATTTCCTGCCCTCGCCCATAATCAGGTAAAATTCGACGCACTCCTTTCTCCTGCTGCCATAAATCCAGCATAGCCAGCCCATCCTCGCCAAACAGTCCCGCAATGTAATAACGTCCATCACCCGATATCAGAGCGTCGTAGGGTTGCTTCCCGATTGCTTCAAATTTAGTGATTTCAGCCTTCGGCCCATTTGAAAAATCTGCAATCCAGGTCGCCCCACCTTCGAAAAGCGAAAAAATAAATTTATTTCCAGGCGCATCAACCAGCCCAACTGTTTTTGATCCTTCCGGTGAACCTTTATAGGCTGCAACAATATCTGCTACCAAAGACAGATCTTCGCTGCTAAATACTTTAATGCCTCCTGGCTCATAATTTGATACGGCAATAAGAGAGCCGTCCTGAGAAACCGCACCGCCAATAGAGTTGCCCCCCTGAATGACTCGTTTAACAATTTTTCCTGTCAGCAAATCTACCTTTGTTAGACCGCCATCTCTGCCAAAAATAAAAGCAAATCGAGCATCTCTGGAAAATACTGCCGAAGCATGGGATAAATCCCCCAGACCTTTCACACGACAAAGCACAGTGTCTGTCGAATTTTCTACAACGAGTAAGTTGCCCTGTTCTCGTTCCACGACAATGCCCAAATCACCAGTACCCCGTAGTTTGCTATCACAAGCAAAAACACTAAAAGATAACGTGGCAGAGACCAGCCATAACAGTATCGCTACTCGACGACTATTCATTCATTTACCTCTAACTCTGACTCAGGCTCTAATTTGGGTGTTAAGAGGAATACCAGATAATCAATGTCTGCTTCTGACAGCAGCTTTTCCCAGGGGGGCATCGCCGAACCAGGCATACCGCGACTAATCACCAGCTTTAAATATTCTCTGGGCTTTCCATCCAGTGCCTCCGGCAACAGAGCTGGCCCCAAACCACCTTTGAGCCGCATGCCATGACAGGATCCACAATCA
>CBDUGR010000242.1:0-4634 GCA_965366515.1 uncultured Gammaproteobacteria bacterium
GTATCACCGCGCAAACACCATAAAAGCTCATAAATAATAGAACGCAAGTGACACTTCTTAGTGGTCACCAAAGGGAAACCCTGCGCCAGATCAAAACGAATTTGTCGGCCAAAAACGGAGCGCGTGCCAGTTCCCGTGCGATCTTCTTTATCGATCCCGTTTTCCAGCACATCTTTCATCAATGCCAAGTATTGCTGCATAACTATCCAAATATTCTAATTTCTATTTTTTACTGGTCTGCGGAATTATCGGGTCAATCCTATATCCCCATACCATTAACATCAAACCCACCAACACCATCGGCAGGGTTAGAAGTTGCCCCATAGTTAACCAATTGAAAGCAATGTAGCCCAAATGCGCATCTGGCTGACGGAAAAACTCGACAACAAAACGGAACACACCATAGCATATCAAAAACAGGCCTGACACAGCCATGCGCGGTCTGGGTTTGGCTGAATACCACCAAAGGATCAAGAACAAAAGCACCCCTTCCAGGGCAAGTTGATAGAGTTGCGAAGGGTGACGTGGTAGATCACCCGCACGCGGGAAGACCATTGCCCAGGGAACATCTGTTACCCGGCCCCAAAGCTCACCCCCAATAAAATTCCCGAGGCGCCCGGCTCCCAGCCCGATCGGCACTAATGGCACAGTAAAGTCAGTAAGCTGAAAAACGTTAAGATTGAGCGTTTTCCCATAAAAAAACATGGCCACCAAAACACCCAACATTCCACCATGAAAAGACATGCCCCCCTCCCATATAGCAAACAGCCAGAGCGGATCCTGTAGAAAATTTTCGAAATGGTAGAACAACACATAACCAATCCGCCCACCAATTACGACACCCAATGCACCGTAAAAAATAAGATCGGATACTTGAACAACATTGAGCGGCGCATCTTTACGCTGTGATCGAATTCTCGCCAACCACCAGGCCGCTGCAAATCCCAGCAGATACATCAAGCCATACCAGTGGATCTTTAAGGGGCCTATTGCGACAGCAACAGGGTCTATCTGGGGATAACTAAGCACTAATTCCAGCTCTCCTTTACAGGATAAATTTAATACCAATGGCTAAAAGCACCAACGCAAATACCTGCCTTAATCTCACCGCAGATATTTTATAGGCTAAATTAGCACCAATTCGCGCAAAAGGCATGCTGGTCACTGTAATTGCCAGCAGTGCCGGCAAATATACATACCCCATACTCATAGGCGGAAGCGCCGGGCGATTCCAGCCCTCAATAACATTCACCAGCGTCCCCATTAAAGCGATAGGCAAGCCGCAGGCGGCGGCCAGTCCAATCGCCTGTTGCATCCGCAGGTTACACCAACTGAAAAAAGGCACACTCAGGGTACCTCCGCCAATTCCCAGCAATGCAGAAAAGCAGCCAATGATGGCGCCGGCAATAAACCTCCCCGCAGTTCCAGGCATGGTTCGGCCAGGATTAGGCGCTATATTAAAGACAATTATCAGTGCCACCAGTAGCAAAAAGCTGCCAAATATCTTCATCAGCAACTCGGCCGGCAAATTAATGGCGGTTTCTACGCCAACCACAGCGCCTAGCATTATCCCTAGCGCAATAGCACCGAACAACTCCCAGCGAATCATCTTATTTTGATGATGCGTATATATAGAAGATAAGGAGGTCAGCAAAATAGTCGCGAGTGATGTTGCTATCGCCATATGAATGATCAGCGAGCTGTCGACACCCTGTATGTCTAACGCGATCACCAGAGCAGGTACAATCACAATCCCGCCGCCGAGCCCTAACAACCCCGCAATGGTCCCTGAAAAAGCGCCTAACATGAGATAGGACAGGTACAGGCTCATTATGGAGCTCTATTACTCATCAACTTAGCTTCGAGATACCTGGATAGTTGTATCAATCGTTTCCAGACCAAACTCGGAGAGTGCTTTATTCAATACATGCTGGATGGTGTCGGCGCAATCAATCTGCAAGACTTCCTCCAGAAGTTCCTTTGCTCTTTTCAGCGTTACCGAACGAATTGCTTGCTTTACTCGCAATATGTTCGAAGCATTCATTGAAAGCTCATCGTAACCCATAGCCAATAGCAAAATAGCGCCACCGGGCTCACCGGCCAGCTCGCCGCAAATACTGACCGGTTTATTTTCCAGGTGCGCCTGATTAACTACCGACCTCAGCGCCTTTAGAACTGCGGGGTGATAACTGTGGTAGAGATCCGCCACATAGCTGTTGTTGCGGTCAACCGCAAGAATATATTGGGTCAAGTCATTGCTGCCGACTGACAAAAAGTCCACTCGCTGCGCCATCTCCCGCGCCTGATAGACTGCCGCCGGCACCTCGACCATGACTCCGATCGAGGGCATAATCACATCAAACCCCTCTTCTCGAACCTCATAATAGGCTTGATGTATATGATGCAACGCCTCTTCAACTTCCGTAACATTTGAGATCATTGGCATCATAATCCGCAGGTTATCCAGACCTTCACTAGCCTGTAACATGGCACGCACCTGCACCAGAAAAATCTCCGGGTGGTCCAAAGTAATACGAATGCCTCGCCATCCCAAAAAAGGGTTAGCATCGGATATGGGGAAATAGGGTAGCTCTTTGTCACCACCCACATCCAGGGTACGCATGGTCACCGGATGGGGCGCAAAAGCCTCCAGATGTCCGCGATAGAATTCTCGCTGTTGCTTTTCACTGGGAAAATGGTCTGTCATCATAAAGGGCACTTCAGTTCGGTACAAACCGACACCCTCGGCACCACGTTCCAGGGAGCGAGCCACGTCAGACAGCAGGCCCGTATTAACGCGCAATGGAATACGGTATTTATCCTGGGTCTCGGCCGGCAGCCCCGCAAAAGCCTCCAGCCCCTTTTCCATTGCCTTTTCTTCTTTGATAACGGCGGCAAAATGCTGCTTAAGCTCCCGCTTTGGATTTGGAAAGACCTTTCCCTGATAACCGTCAACGATCACTTCGAGTCCATCCATCTGCTTATAGGGCAGATCGGCTCCAACAATGGTGGGGACTTCCATTGCTCTTGCTAAAATTGCTATGTGAGAGTTTCGCGATCCTCGCAACGATACCATTCCCACCAGTTTACCTTTGGGAACCAAGCCCAAATCAGCCGGTGTCAACTCTTCCCCCATTAATATTGTATTGTCCGGAAACTCTCGTTTTTGCAACTGCTTTTCTTGCAGATAGCCCAGAATTCTTCGACCCAAATCGCGAATATCAGTAGAGCGTTCCCGTAAATAGGGATCGTCCATTATCTCAAATGCTTTGACATGCTGGTTAATGACATCGCGCAGTGCGCCTTGTGCCCACTGCCCTTGTTTTATAAGCGCAGCCACTTCCCCCACCAGCGCATTGTCATCAAGAATCTTGATATACACACCAAACAGCGCTCGCTCTTCAACGCCCAGGTTTGAGGAAAGCTTAATACTGACCGCCCTTATATCACGCTTAACATTGCGAACAGACTGATTAAACAGTTTCAACTCTTCATCAATATCTTCAGCTTTTTTGTCCGGCACCGCGTCCAGGTCAGCAGGAGGGTAGGTTACTACCACTTGTCCGATTGCTACACCGGGAGCTCCCGCCCCGCCTTCAAAAACAACATACTTTTTACGACCAGCGCGATCCGCCTGTTTAATAGCTCCGGTAACATAGGCATGAGCCAGCACTACCGCCAGCTGCGATGCCAGCGTTACGAGAAAGGACTCGGTATCCTCATCAAACTTGTGTCGCTCCTCATCCTGAACGATCAGCACCCCCAAAACATTACGATGATGAATGATGGGTACACCAAGAAATGAATGGAACTGCTCTTCCCCGGTTTCAGGAAAATACTGGTAATTGGGGTGCGAAGATGCATCTTCTAAATTGAGGGGTTCCGCTCTAGAACCCACCAGCCCTACTAGGCCTTCGGACAACTTCAAGCGAACTTTACCAACCGCTTCTTCTTTGAGGCCACGTGCCGCGCAGAGCGCAAAATGGCTATGGCTGGAGTCCAATTGATACATCGCGCAGGCATTGGCTCCGAGTGCCTGTTGCACACGACTAACAACGATATCGAGCGCAGACTTTAAATCTGTGGCCGTATTAACTTCCTGCACAATACTGCGCAATGTACTAAGCATCAATTCTCCTGAAAACCACCATAGACAGACCTTTAGTCCAAATGTACACCTGGCGCGAGCTCTTTCAATGCCCGTCTGTAGACGTCCCGTTTAAACAATACAACCTGGCTCACCGGATACCAATAACTCACCCAGCGCCAATGATCAAACTCGGGGGTTTCAAACAGATCGAACTTAACCTTGTCATCCGGACAAAGCATCTGCAACAAAAACCATTTTTGTTTTTGCCCCACGCAAAGCGGCGCGGACTTTTTGCGCAATAACTGCTTGGGAATGCGGTAGCGTAACCACCCCTGGGTCTGCCCCAGCAACTTAACATCCGCTTGCTGCAGGCCAACCTCCTCCTCCAGCTCACGGAACAGTGCTTCCTCAGGCTTTTCGTGCGGCTTAATGCCTCCCTGAGGAAACTGCCATGCATTTTGTCCGATTCGGCGTGCCCAAAGCACTTGCCCCCTGGTGTTGGCCAACACAATACCAACGTTGGGGCGAAACCCGTCTGAATCTA
>CBDUGR010000243.1:0-4622 GCA_965366515.1 uncultured Gammaproteobacteria bacterium
ATTTCGGCCTTAATACTAGGTGTTATTTTGGCTTGGCTGATATATAAAATTAGTTTTATACAACGATTTATTTCTCTTTGCGCGATAGCTATCATCGTGGTACCGATTAACTTTCTATTTTTTACGGACGTGTTCAAGGTTGTTTTTCCTGAACCGCAAAAGAGGGAGGTTACAGGTCCTGTACCAAAAAACAGTCCGCCTATCGTCTTCTTGGTTTTTGACGCATTACCACTGAAATCCTTGCTTAACGATGAAAGACAGATCGATCGAGCATTGTTTCCTGGCTTTGCTGAGCTTGCGGAAAGATCGACCTGGTACCGCAATGCCACAACCGTCTCTTTTGAAACTCTGACTGCAGTGCCGGCAGTGCTTTCCGGGATGTTACCGAATGCGAGGCGGTTGCCGACCATTTCGGATTACCCACAAAATTTGTTTACCTTGCTTTCACCCACATATAAGTTTTTTGCGCACGAGCCCTACACTCAGTTATGTCCAGATGAGTTGTGTGACGATCTTAGGGCTCAGCCACCTTTCCACGAGCGGGTGCTTTCGTTGTTTGATGATGTCGCTATTGTCTATATGCACCTGCTACTACCGGTTGATATTGCGCAGCACTTACCGTCGATCACAACTGATTGGAAGCATTTTGCTGTGCGGGGTTCAAGAGGCATTCCAGGCAAGGGTTCGAATACGAAAGCGAGTCAGTCCTCTGTACCTAAAGGAAGATTCAAGGTGGCTGCGATGGGGCAGGACAACTTCGGTGAGTTGTTTGATTTGAATTTGCGGAATATGAAAGCATGGGGTCAGGGTAGCCTCTATTTTCAGCATTTATTGCTGCCGCATATCCCTTGGAGATATTTACCTTCGGGTAAACAGTACCTGTTAAGTCATGACTTAGGGATAGAGCGGACAGGTAAATGGGTGACCGACAAAGAACTGGTAAAAAGAGAGTATCACCGGCATATGTTGCAGCTGATATTTGTCGATTCACTGATTAAAAAGTTATTGCGCCGCTTGGACGAAACGGCCCTGTTTGATCAAGCTCTGGTTATTGTGACGGCTGATCATGGGGCAAGTTTTAGGACGGGCGAGTATAAGCGCAGGGCCGGAGTCAGCAATCTGCTTGATATTGCCTCTATCCCCTTATTTATCAAATATCCGGGACAGAAATCAGGTGAGGTCTCTGATTTGCTTGCGCAAACAATCGATCTGTTGCCGACTGTGGCAGAGGTGGTGGAGGCTGAGCTATCTAGTGCTATTGATGGGTCGTCGTTGAAATCTCATTCAATAACAGAAAGAGAGCAGGTGCAGGTTTTTCATTTGCCTCGAAAATTTGAATTTAACCAATCACAAATAGCCAGTAATGATCTGGATAAGGACTTATTGAAGATCAAAAATCAAATGGCAGATAATTGGTATAAGCTGGATCCTCATGCGGATCTTTCAGGGGTTGCTGAACCGAAAAAAGTAGTGACGTCCAAAAATATAGAGGCAAAAATTATTAACCGGGCTGCTTATGAGTCGGTCGACCTTAATACGCCTTTTATTCCTGCTAGAGTTATGGGTAGCATCAAAGGCCAAGAGGCTCAATCTAACCTCAGTATTGCCATCGGGCTTAATGGGCGTATTGCAGCTACCACTGAAACTTACAGTAATGATGCGGGTGATGTTCATTTCAGCGCGATGTTGTCGCCAGAGTATTTTAGAAATGGAAACAATAAGATCCGTATCTATTTGATCGATGATGCCAAGGAGCGATTAACCAATTTGGTATTGGTGCCCCTGGCTGGTGAAACGAATTACCGTCTGGTGAACTCGGGCGATGGGGAGTTGGTAGTTGAGCGTGGAGATCAGCGTTTTGAAGTGATACCCACAAGCAGGAAAAACCCGGTCCGGGGTTATGTCGATAATGCGGTTCGTGGACATCAGATAACCTCGATCACGGGATGGGGCGCTGATTCGAGGGCGCAGGGAGAGCAGGTAGAGATCCTTTTGTTTAACGGTGAGGAATTTCTGGCAAGTACGCAAACCAATTCAGTACGGGTTGATGTTGCCAAAGCTTTTAGTATTCCCAGGTTGAAATATGCTGGATTTGGATTCCATATACCCAGTTCTTTGCTGCCTGAGCCGGGGGCTGGCCGTTTGCGCTTGTTTATTATGACCAATGATGGTGTAGCAACAGAGCTGGTTTACGATAAAAATTATCCGTGGAGAGGGTAGAAAAAACAGGGTTAACTGAAATGCGAAATAACGGAGGGTTTAGATTCATTTGCACTAGCGAGGGCGGTTGGAAGAATGGTGCCCTCGACTACTTCCATGTAATCTTGGGCACCTGCTTCCATGCTCAGCCCTGCCTCTTCCATGAGAACTGGGACACTCCCTGTGTCCGGCGCATATTAAAACACTGTTTAATAACGATGTCACTAGGGTACCCTTATTAATTTTTGCGCTTAAGGAAAAGTAAAAACAGCTGTCTGTAAAAAACGTTACTATTATCAATCGGTGGAAAAATAGATTGTGTTAAAGCGCTTGATGGTCTTAATTTGCCTGGTTGCAGTCGCATAGTAATTTGCTGTTAGATTGCGCGAAGTGCTTTTATCCTAACAACGGGTTCGCTAATATGTTGGCAGTTGTCTCTTATAATAATACGGATCAATAGCGTAAGCCCTTTGCAAAATAAAAAGCTGCACCGTTTAACAGTGTCCTGCGTCACCTATATGCCCGATCTGGATATGCTGGAAAGGGCAATTGCTGATCTCGTCATTTCTTGCCGTAAGGCTGATATTGGTTTGGAGATGCTGTACCTCATAGACAATGGTCCTGGGGTAGATACGGAGGTTCAGCTCAGTAATTTCAAGGAAAAGATGCTGGGAAATGATTATGTGGGGGAGATCGAGGTTATTTCAGGTCAGGGGAATGTAGGTTATGGCAGAGGACACAATCTTGCTATTGCTTCGATCCGTAGTGATCTGCACCTAATAATGAACCCTGATATTTTTACTGACCCAGATGCTATAGACCAGGGTGTCAGGTTATTGGAGAGCACACCAGATGTGGGCATGGTGGTCCCTGTCGCTGAGGATGAGCAGGGTAGAAACCAGTACCTGGCAAAACGCTACCCGGATCTATTAACCTTGGCGATACGTGCTTTTTGTCCAGGGCGTCTACATCGATTTTTTCAGGATCGGTTAAAATGTTATGAATTGAGAGATGAACTTCGCGGACAGGAACCGCTGCTCGTAGAGTTAGCCAGTGGATGTTTTATGCTTGCCAGAACACCGTTGCTTCAATCACTTAAAGGGTTTGATGAGTCTTTTTTTATGTACTTTGAGGACTATGATTTATCAATGCGTATGAACCAGGTGAGCAAAATTATGCAGCTGCCTGATATGAAGGTAATCCATCTCGGGGGAGGTGCGGCTAGGAAGGGAGCGAGACATATCGCTTTTTTTGTGCGCTCAGCCTGTCGCTTTTTTAGCCGCTATGGATGGAAATTTTATTGAGCGGGTGGCTGAGATGAACTGTCTGCTGACGGGTGGTAATGGTTTTATTTGCCGACATTTGGTTAATTATCTGACATCTCAAAGGATGTCAGTGACTACCAGTACCAGAGACGGGCTCAGGCAGCCTTTAGAGGGTATTGAAAATAACTTCGAGGTTGGTGATATAGGCGGTGCTACGGATTGGAGCAGGGTGGTCGTTGGGAAAGAGGTGGTAGTGCATCTGGCCAATAGAGCGCACTGCCAAAGTCAGTCCGGTTCTGCAGATTTGAATTATTACAGAGAAGTTAACGTTGACGGGTCAGTTAATCTGGCAAAACAATGTATAGCCGCCGAAGTAAAACGGTTTGTCTATATAAGTTCTATTCAAGTGCATGGTGATCGAACGTTAAACAGGGCATTTCGCTATGATGATAAGCTGAGCGCCAAGGGTCCCTATGCCATTTCGAAAATGGAAGCTGAAGAGTCCCTGCGTCAGCTTTGTGCAAAATCTGATATGGAACTTGTGATAATCAGAGTGCCGCTGGTTTACGGACGCGGGGTTAAAGGGAACCTCAAAAGGCTGAGTGCAGTTATTGACAGGGGTTTGCCTTTACCCTTGGGAGCAGTTATGAATCAGCGTGATTTGATCAATATAGAGAATCTGGTATCGCTGATAGCAGTCTGTATGAGGCACCCGGCGGCAGCAGGACAGACTTTTCTTTGCTCAGATGGACGCTCAGTGAGTACGCCAGAATTGATTAAGCTGATAGCCAGCGCTCGGGGAAAGAAAATCAGGCTGATTGCTATCCCAGTAAGGTTGTTAAACTTGTGTGGTGCAGTGATGGGAAGGTCAGGTGATGTTAGACGACTTACCGAAAACTATACTATTGATATATCACACACTACCGAAATCCTGAACTGGCATCCTCCTGTTGCTCTTGAAACGGGCATACAAAGTGCTTTTGCACCCTAGGGGGACAGGTTTGGTTTTAGCGCAGGCTACAATTCTGGGGTCAGCTGGTGAGAGTATATAATATCTTTCAATATCAAAAAGATACGGATAAGAGATGACGGCCTATGCTTGAATGGATAGTGCTGGCAATGTGTCTTCCCTGCAGTTGGCTAATCACTCGCTGGATG
>CBDUGR010000244.1:0-4620 GCA_965366515.1 uncultured Gammaproteobacteria bacterium
CAGGGTGCCCCTGCCATAATACCGGTGCGCAGACTGCTCAGGTCAAATTCAGAAAATTGCGGGTGCTCCAGCTCGGCAATAAACATGGTCGGCACCCCATGCAACGCGGTGCAGCGTTCTTCAGCTACTGTTTGCAGGGTAGTGAGCGGATCAAAGGCATCGCTTGGGAACACGGCGGCGGAACCGTGGGTCACACAGGCTAGATTACCCATCACCATCCCGAAACAGTGGTATAGCGGTACAGGGATACAAAGTTTATCCTGTGCTCCCAGGCGCATGCCGTCACCGACAATTTTTCCGTTATTAAGAATGTTCAGGTGACTTAAGGTGGCTCCCTTGGGGTTACCGGTCGTACCGCTGGTAAACTGGATATTAATCGGATCTTCGGGGGATAGCGCCTGCTTCAGTTCCTCAAGCCGCTGATACTGTAGTTCTTCACCTTGCTCCATCACTTCGGCAAAACCATACATGCCGGGAGTCGCCTCATCACCCATCCGAATAACAGTGCTCAGGTGGGGTAATTTTTCGGATTTAAGCTGGCCCGGCTGGCACTCTGCCAATTCAGGTGCCAGGGATTGCAGTATCTGTAGGTAATCGGTGGTTTTAAACCGTTCGGCACTGATAATCGCTTTGCATTCCACTTTGTTCAACGCGTATTCCAGCTCATACAAACGATAGGCCGGATTAATACAAACCATTATGGCCCCTATCCGCGCCGTGGCAAACTGCGTCAGACACCATTCGTAGCAGTTGGGCGCCCAGATACCCACCCGGTCACCCCTGCCAATCCCTATTGCCAGAAGGCCGGTGGCCAGTCGATCAACTTCCCGCAGATATTCGCTATAGCTCCAGCGAATATTCTGATGGCGCGAAATCAACGCCGGATGATCCGGATATTGCTGAGCCGTTTGCTCCAGCTGTTCACCTATCGTTTTTTGCAACAGGGGTTCACTGGTCACGCCCTGCACGTAGCTGCTGCTAAGGTGCATCATATGACTTTTCTCCACTATTGATGATGCACATTCTATCGTATAAACCAGCCCTAAAAGTACTGCCTGTCATGACTGGCCTTGCCACTCGCTTTCACGTAGTTCGACTCGACGAATCTTGCCACTGATAGTTTTAGGCAGCTCGGTGACAAACTCGATTTTGCGTGGATATTTATAGGGTGCCGTCACCTTTTTTACATGGTCCTTCAGCGCCTGACTCAACGGCTCAGACGGCTGAAAACCCGGTACCAATACGACAAAGGCCTTCACCACCTCACCCCGATCGGGGTCGGGGCTTGAGACCACAGCCGATTCGGCCACCGCTTCGTGCTCCAACAGAGCACTTTCTACTTCAAAAGGACCAATACGATAACCAGAGGAGAATAATTAATTCCTTTTTGCGGCCGGTTAGCCAAAAGTAGCCATCCTCATCTTTTTTTGCCCGGTCTCCAGTGAGGTACCAGTCACCCTTAAAGCACTTGGCCGTCTTCTCCGGCTGGTTTTTATATTCACGAAACAATCCCAGTGGTCTTTCCGGTTTAACACGAACTGCAATATCGCCTTCAGTATTGATAGGAGAAATTTGACCATCATTATCAATGACCTGCAGATCAATGCCCGGCGCGGGCATGCCCATTGAGCCGAAGCGCGGCTCAATGCCAGGGAAGTTGCCGCAGAGTATGACCGTCTCCGTTTGGCCATAACCGTCACGTATGGTGATTCCAGTCGCTTCTCTCCAGACATTGATCACTTCCGGGTTTAGCGGCTCTCCCGCCGCAACACAGTGGCGCAGGCTACCGAAATCGTATTGTTTCAAATCCTGCTGTACCAACATGCGATAGATGGTCGGCGCACCGCAGACAGTGGTAATAGGGTATTGCCCCATCAGCTTGAGTGTTTTATCCGGGTCGAAGCCGCTGGCGTGATGAACAAAAATCGCTGCTCCGCAATTCCAGGGGCCGAAATAACTGCTCCAGGCCGCTTTCGCTCAACCGGTATCACTGATATTCCAATGCAAATCGTTTTCTTTCAGGTCTAACCAGTATTTGCCGGTGGTAGTATGCGCAAGCCCGTAACTATGACTGTGCATCGCCATTTTCGGATAGCCGGTTGTCCCTGAGGTAAAGTAGCAAAGCGCCGCCTCTTCGGCTTTGGTTTCCACCACCGGGAATTCAGACGAAGCCTGGCCGAGTGCTTCAGCATAATCGATCCAGCCATCTATAGGCCCATCAATCACCAGTTTGGCCTGCAGACTGGGACATTGATCCAGCACCTGCTCCAGTTTTTCTGCACCTGCTACGTCGGTCACAATACAGCTCGCTTCCGCGGTATTGATACGATAGGCCAGATCATTCGGAGCCAACTGCACAGTACCCGGTGAAACAATCGCTCCCATACGCAGGCAGGCGGTCACGGTTTCCCACCAGGCTATCTGTCGCCCCAACATAACAACGACTGTATCACCACGTGCGACGCCTGCATCAGTAAGAACATTCGCTAATCGACAGGAAGCGGTACTAATCTCACTAAAGGTTTTCTTTATTTCATTTCCCGTATCATCGACCCAAAGCATCGCCAGCTTTTCGGGGTCTTCCGCCCAGCGGTCGATCACATTAGTTGCAAAGTTAAAGTATTCCGGGCGAGGCCACTGAAAAGTGGCATAGAATTCCGAGTAGTTCATGGTTCTGACCACCTCCGACATATTGGCAAACGCTTGCAGTGTAAACAACGCAAGGGGCCAAACCTATAGGTAATTTGACTCAAAAATGGAGCAGGAGCCTTTTACCAACGGCCCCTGTTCCCACGGTGGTGCACCGAGTAACTTGCGTTTATTTACCCCAGCGGTAATTGAAGGAAACACCCCACCAGCGAGGCTTACCATAGGCGCTTTCGGTCATGCCAAACCCGCCTTCCAGTGGATTACCGGACAGATCAAGCGCCATCTGACGATACTCTTCATCGGTCACGTTGTTTACAAATGCCGACACGTTCCAGTCACTTTCCGGCGAAGTATAGGTCAAACGGACATTGGAAATTGCGAAAGCATCCTCTTCGACAACCGGTGAGTTCTTAAGCTGGAAGAAATGGTCGTCCATATAGTTAAAGTCATACTGAATCGCCAGGAATCCTTCTCCAACCTGCCACTCGTAGCGTAACATACCGTTAAAGGACAATTCCGGAGTCATGATCATTTCACGATCAAGCAAAGCACCACTTGGCGTATTGTAGGCATCCTCGACGTTGGTATCGGTGTATGCCATACCAAGCAGAATATCTAATCCTTCCACCGGAGAGGTTTGCAGCTCCAGCTCAAAACCCTTGTTAACAGCATCCGTGTTGAAGACAAAAAGCGTCAGGCTTTCCAGGTTAAACGCCTGATAATCCTTGTAGTCATAATAGTAGGCCGCACCATTCAAGCGTGCCCGACCATCCCATAACTCTGTCTTAAAGCCGATTTCATAGGCATCCAGTGTTTCCTTGTCGAACGCCATTTCTTCGGGAGTCAGTGCGCCCACAATATACAAAGTGGCATCCAACGGAGCATTAAAACCGCCCGCCTTGATACCTCTGTTGTAACTCACATAAATCAGGGTATCCTCGCTGGCTCGCCAATCCAGGCCAAGCTTCCAGGTAAAGAAATCATCATCAATTTCTGTATTCGTCGGCCCTTCCAGTAGCGGCAGATCGATGCCAAAAGCACCGAACAGGGTTACAGAACCCTGGTTGGAAAACTGGCCTCCGCCATAGCTCCAGACCGGGTCACCCAGACCGAACAGATCCCTTATAGCAACATCGTTTGAAGTGGTTGACTCAAACAGCGAATAGTACTGGTCAAACTGAGTACTCTTCTCCTCTTTCGACCAACGCAAACCGGCGGTCAGGGTCAGCGCTTCTGACAGGTCAAATTCTACCTGACCAAAAACTGCGGTCGATTCGGTTTCTGTGCTGAATGGGCTATCAAAACCAAATTCGGACGGGACCGTACTATCCTGAAATGCCTCACGCGCAAACCCACCGGCAACACCGCCCGTGTAGAGGTCTCCCTCATAGTTCATATAGTAAGCACCCGTCACCCAACGCATGCTTTCTGTTTCGCCGCTGAGCCGGAATTCCTGGGAAAACTGCTCCATATCGGATTTTAAAGCGAAATGGAAAAACGGGTTAGGGCTCGCATCCGAGTCTTCGAGATAATCCCGCTCAAGCTCGTTGTAGTCAGTGATACTCACGAACTCCATACCATTACCCAGTTCCGTTCTGAATGTGGCGGTATAGCCCTGGGTTTCAACCCTCACGTAACCATTGGCATCGTACTCACCCTCATGAATATCACCACCATCCGGGTCGCTATAGGGCCCCGTTCCGTTAAAGCCGCCAAAATCAGACAGGTCACCACCCGCAAAGTCTTCACCAAGCCCGTCAGCATTTAGCCTGGATGATGAATGGTCAAAAGGTGCATTGCTGTTATCCAGCTCACCGGCGCGCGCATTCAGCAACAGCTCTGTGGACTCACTAATGTCAAACAGCAATTGTCCTCGAACGGCCCAGACATCGTTATCGCTTAAATCTGAGCCAATATTGTTTTTTATAAAACCATCATGGTTGCTTGAATTGATGGAGAGCCTGCCAGAAA